>JBDQKN010000277.1:0-2532 GCA_040263235.1 Ilumatobacteraceae bacterium | reverse complement strand
GTTGATCGAGGAAGCCGAGATGGGCGACGTCCAATTCGATGATGAGGGGGGCGAGGGCGACACGATGGTGGTGGAGCGAGAGCGCGACTTGGCCCTTAGTGCTCAGGCCCGCGAGTCGGTGCAGCAGATTGATGAAGCGCTCGCCCGACTCGAAGTTGGAACCTATGGCTACTCGGTGGTTTCGTTGCGGCCGATTCCCCGTGAGCGGCTCGAGGCCATTCCATGGGCGACCGAACTGGTTGAGGAGAAGGTCGGCGGGATCGGGCGGCGATGACCTCGCTGCCCGGTTCGACCGGGCGTACCAGACCTTTCGTCGTCGGCGGTCTCGTGATACTCCTCGATCAGGTCACGAAGTGGTGGGCGCTCGCTCGCCTTGATGACGGCGCGATCGAAGTCATCTGGACACTCAGACTGAGGTTGGCGTTCAACTCTGGCATGGCGTTCGGAACCGGACAGGGTTGGGGGCCCGTGATTGCGGTTGCGGCCTTCGTGGTGGTCGTGTTGCTGGCCCGGTCTCTCTGGGCCCAGCGCTCAGGGTCGAGTGCCATTGCGCTCGGCCTGCTCATTGGAGGTGCCACTGGAAATCTTGCCGACAGGATCTTTCGGTCGCCGGGGCCGTTCCGAGGATCAGTTGTCGACTTCATCGACTTTGGATGGTTCCCTGTGTTCAATGTGGCCGACATTGCGATCAACGTCGGCGCAGCACTGCTCGTGCTCACGCTCTTTATCGAGTCTCGCCGTCGTGATGAGAGTGCGCAATGATCAGCGAAGTCGTACCCGGCGCACTCCACGGTGAGCGCCTTGACCGGATCGTGTCGATAATCCTCGATATCCCGCGTTCGGCGGCGGCTCAGGTGGTTGCTGAAGGAGGGGCGTCTGTCGATGGGGAATCTGAGCGCAGTGGGAAGTTGAGACTCTCCGAGGGCCAGGTCGTTGATGTCGACGAGTCGCTAGTTCCCTCTGTTGGTCCGCTCGGTCCGGATCCGACGGTCGAGTTTGAGGTGGTGTACGAGGACGACGAAGTCATCGTCGTAGACAAGCCAGCCGGCCTAGTCGTCCATCCCGGAGCGGGCAATGCTGAAGGAACGCTCGCAAACGGTCTGTTGGCGCGGTTCCCAGAGTTGTCTGGGGTGGGGGAGTCGCACAGACCCGGGATTGTGCACAGGTTGGACGCAGGGAGCACCGGGCTGGTCGTGGTGGCGCGTACGCCGAATGCCTACGACGAACTGACAGCCCAGTTCGCCGACCACAGTGCCACGCGTCGATACCTTGCGCTGGTGTGGGGTCATCCAGGGTCGCCGCATGGGCTGATCGATGCACCTATCGGTCGTTCCCGACGCGATCCGCTCCGTATGGCAGTTGTTGCCGATGGACGGCCCTCCAGGACCGAATACGAAGTGCGAGCTCGCTTTCTGGCGCCTGCACCCTGTGCGCTTCTCGAGTGTCAACTTGAGACCGGTCGGACGCATCAGATTCGGGTGCATCTCTCGTCGATTGATCATCCACTTATCGGGGACCCCGTCTATGGTCAGCGCCGCCCGTCACTCGGGATGAGTCGACCGTTCCTCCATGCCGCGCATCTGGAGTTCGTTCACCCAGCGTCGGGAGTTCGGGTTGCCTTCGACAGCGAACTCCCAGACGACCTGGCCGAGATGCTGGCCGGGCTCGAGCCTGTTGGCTGAAGCTCGATTAGGGCCAGCTGGTACGACCTCGCGACATGTCGACGATCGACGCGAGGGTGTAGCCATCGAGATGGGAGCGCATGGTCTCACCGGCTTGTTTCCAGATAGCGAGAAGTGCGCATTGACCCTCATGGTCGCAGGCCCCATCTTCATGGGGTTCGCCGAAGTCGCCAAGGGTGATCGGCCCGTCAACAGCGGAGAGGATCTCCGGGAGCCGAATCTCGCTTGGATCCCGGGCGAGCACATAACCACCTCCGACACCGCGTTTTGACCGAACGAGGCCAGCGCCTTTCAGGGCGAGGAGGATCTGCTCAAGGTAGGGCTGAGGGAGGCCTGTGCGTTCGGCGATATCTCGAACCGACGTCGGGCCGCTTTCATCGATTCGCAATGCCAGGGAGAGAAGCGCCCTGCACGCATAATCACCTCTGGTGGAGACCCGCACGTACCCATCGTAGGAGAACTGGACACCTTGGCCGTCGTATCGCGCTTCTGGTTGTCAGAACTGCACCATACGTGGTGGACTGTGAGCGATGACGTGTGCCGAAGTGACCGACCCCGCGTCGCCGATATTGCCCGACTATGCCGGGGCGAATCTGGCAGGTGTTATCCCCGGTCTCCTCGGAGGCGGTCCGCCGCCGGCGTGGTTCCCCGAGCCGGTGGCTGGGGCCCGGGCAGTGGTGCTCTTGGTACTTGATGGTTTGGGTTGGAACCAGTTGAGGGAACGTCAGTCGGTGGCGCCGACTCTTGCAGCGATGGCGGGTGGGTCGATCACCAGCGTTGTTCCAAGCACAACCGCCACGGCGCTCACCACAATCTCAACCGGGCTTACCCCCGCTGAGCACGGCATTAT
>JBDQKN010000276.1:0-2552 GCA_040263235.1 Ilumatobacteraceae bacterium | reverse complement strand
CTCTGAGCGCGCAGGTGGAAAGCGAGCACTCCCGAACGAACCTCGTCTCCGTAGGCATCTCCACTCGACAGCCGAACCTCGCCCGCATCACCGATCGACGCAACCGGAAAGTCATTGAGCTGCCCGGCGACGGCAACGGCAGAGGTGGGCTTCACGTCGACAGTGAGGTTCTGGGCTACAACACGCGCCAATCCACCGAGTTCGGCCTCGAAAACAGCCGCCGCTTGGTCAGCGTCTCCACAGAAGTAGTCCTCGCCCGACCCGGAGTCAGCCAAAGCCGCGAGGAGTTCCTCGTCGTAGCCACTGCCAAAGCCGATGAACGACGTAGAAATCGAATTGACCCGACCACCCGACACCATGTCGGCCAGAGCATCCGTATCACGAACCCCTGCATTCGCGTGGCCGTCGGTGAGGACCACCACCCGGCTCAGCGCATTCTCACGTGGAGACTCGACAAGCATCTGTCGCCCGGCGAGCCAACCGCCAGAGAGATTCGTGCTCCCACCAGGACCGATAGCGAGAACCGAATCGATCGCCGACTGTTCGGTATGACGACCGAGCGGGAGCACCGTCATCACCTCACTATCGAAGGCGACAACACCGATTCGGTCGTCAGGACCGGCCTGCCGGATTAGTCGAGCAACCGCCTTCGTGACAGCAATGAGTGGCGCTCCAGCCATTGAGCCGGAACGATCGATGACGAGCACGACGTCAAGTGGTGAGCGCTCCACCTCTGGGGCAGCAGGAGCGGTTAATTCGAGAAGTACGTGGACTACCTCATCAGAGGCGTCGACGACAATGGTGCGGTCGAGTGCAATGTTTGGCTTCATGGGACCTCCTCGGGTCGTTTGGACGGGTGAAAGGTCGTCTCAGATCCACAGAGGTGTGACTTTCCCCTGCTCAGAGCTGGTTTTCGGCTCGGGACAGACGGCCGTGTCACACCTCGAGCGGAATCAGACGTCTAGGTGATCCATCCCCACATCACTTCTCGAAGGAGTCCCATGCACACCGTTGTCATGCCCCAACACCCCGATGCCGTCGCCCTCACCTTTGACACCGTCGTCAAGGCTCGCGAGGTCAAGGAGGCACTCATCGACGCAATGAGCAACGGACAACTCACCGAGGTCGATCTGGTACCCGCACGCTCCGCGGACAGTCTGGAACTCGTCCGTGTACACACCCGTCAGTACGTCGATGCCGTACGCAACGGCGAACCCGAATCCATCGCATCGAGTAACGGCATCGGCTGGGACCCTCACCTGTTCGAAATCGCTGCTGGCTCAGCGGGAGCGATTCGCGACGCGGCGCTAGAGGCGATCTCAACACAGGGCTTCGTTGGGGCACTATCCGCCGGACTTCATCACGCTCGATCTGAACGAGGCGCCGGCTACTGCACCTTCAACGGTCTCGTCGTCGCAGCACGGGCCGCTCTTGACGCCGGGGCTCGTCGTGTTCTCATTCTCGACCTTGACGCTCACTGCGGAGGCGGGACTGCTTCGATCATCTCCACACTCGTCGGGGTGGAGCAAGTTGACATTGCCGTCAACACCTTCGATCGATACACATCGGACGATCAAAGCCGATTGATCACTGCCGTGCCCGACTCATATCTGCAGACCGTTGAGCAAGAACTCAATCGCATCACCGACCCAGCTCGCATCGATCTCGTTATCCACAATGCCGGTATGGACGTCCACGAACAAGCGGGCGGGCCGCGGGGCATCGATACCGACATGGTTGCGTTACGTGAGCAGATGGTGTTCGAGTGGGCGCGGTCACACAGCCTTCCCGTTGCCTGGACACTGGCTGGCGGGTACCAGTCATCGTCGTTCTCGCTACGGGACGTGGCACAACTTCACCTCCTCACCCCGTCCGCAGCAATCGCCGCAGCAGCAAGATGAGGTACATCAGTACTTCACCTAGCCACTGACAGAGTGGCCGTCGATGGGCCATCATTCAGCTATGGCAAGGATCCTGCCCACGGGACTCGACCTTCACGACATCGAGATTCCCTCCGAGCGCAGGGTGATTGAGATCCTCCTCAGTCACCTTGACGAATCGTGGGTGGTAATCCCCAACATCCGGGTCAAGATCGACAACGCCGACTCCGAAGTCGACATTGCATTAGCAAGTCCGGACCGCGGTCTCGTCATCATCGAGGTCAAGGGAGGGATCATCTCGATCAGAGACGGGAACTGGTACCAGTACGACAAACGAATGAAGCGCTCACCCGATGAACAAGTGATGAAGGCCAAACATGCCCTCGTAAAACGGCTGAGCGGTATGGGGTTCCCGTTACCAACGATCGTCGATGTCGTGAGCCTTCCCGATATCAGAAACACCCCTGAGATCGGTGTTGGGCCGGGTCTTCCTCTCAACCGAATCCTCGACGGCAACGTCCTCGACAGCCCCAGCGAATTCTTCGCCGCGTTGATCCGCGATCACTCACCGACCCGGATCGACCGCTTCGAGCAATTTCTCCAAGCGTTGAAACCAACACTCGAACTCAACGGCAGCGTCGGGCGAGCTTCGCCGGCTGCGATGCAATTACT
>JBDQKN010000275.1:0-2629 GCA_040263235.1 Ilumatobacteraceae bacterium | reverse complement strand
CGGCCTCGAGCCGCGTCATCAACGCCGTGGCTCTCATTACGAGGAACCGCCGACTCAGCGGGACGCAACCGCCTGGTGAGGCCAGTTGGTCCCACCGATTCACCTTTCATGGTGCGGCCCATTCGCCGGGCCACGATCGGGACACCCCGCCGCGCCGGTTCGGCCGCCGTTGGCACCTTGTTTCGATTCATCGCTGCACGCAGTGCCGCCATTTGTGAATCGACCGGACCACTCGGCTGCTCAACGAGTTGGGGTAGGTGCCACGCCCCATCGGGGATCCGAGTCGAATTGAGTCCAGCTGGCGCCGAGGCGTCGTCGCGTTCACCAAGACCGGCACCGAGCAATCGGCCGAAACCGAGCGTGGAACGCAGAACCGTGCCGACACGCCGGAGCTGCGAGCGGGTGCTGCGCGGGAGTGTCTGAATGGTCCGACGGATCTCGGTGGAGTCAGAAGGTGATTGTGGTGAATCCATGATGCGCCACCTCCAACTCCTCGGTCGGTACCTCTTCAACGGAACTGTCGAAGTCTGGGCCCTTCCAGCGAACGGGGAACGCCTCCTGCACAACCCACGAACGAAGTCGGCGTCCGTTTGCCGACATCAAGGTGATGCCTGCGGTAGCCCTCGTGAACGAGTCGGTCAACATAAATCCAGGACCGACCGACAGTTCGAACCAGTTGAAGAGATTGTTGTCGTGGGTGATTCCACGCTTGAACACCAAATTGTCCCACGTGACCCGACCGGGGAACTTGTGCTCGTAAGTGTTTTCGCCGCCCTCGGCGTAGGTCTCGACCTCGACAGTCATCTGAAGACCTGAGACCGAGCTGAACCTTCCGATCGGGAGACCGTCAACCTCAAGGAGGAACGACGTCGACAATGCGCCGGCGTTCTGGAAAAGGTGGTCGATGCCACCGAGGAGGGCGGAGAGACTCGGCATATCAGGTGGATCGGAGGGTGTCGATCGATCGCCGGTTCAGTTCGGCGACGATATTGATTAGTCGTACTCGGTCACGGTGTGCCAGATCGAGTAGGTCGGCGAGTGGCCAGTGAAGGTGATAGGCGAGGTACGCCACCTCATCCCAGACCGCCGACTCTGGATAGCGCTTCATGCATCAGCGTCAGCGCTCGGCCCCGCGCGCTTTACCTCTTCGATGCGAGCCCGCCGGGGCGCAGTGACCACGGGATCGTCATCGCCTTCGTCGTCGTCGCCGCCATCGAATTCGGCTGTGGCACCGACTGCGATCTCAGGTTCGGGTTCAGGGACCGGCGTTCTGCCGCCCCGCTGAGGCGAGGCGGCAGAACGGGTCTCCTCGACGGACCGGACCAAGGTCTCGATCTCGTCTTCCGTACCGAAGTTCACAACGCTGTAGAAATCCTGAAGGTAGGCAAGGTCTGCCGCAAAGAGCGACTCGATGTCACGAGGCGTCACTCGGGACTTAGCCCCGAGGCTCACGACAACCCGGGAGAGCACCACGATGGTGAGATACGGATCATCGGCGTCGCGCACCTTCGGATCACGCAGTGGTTCGAGTTCATCTCGAGCCGTTGCGAGCCGCATAGTCCCCTCCCTATGCAAGGTTCCCTCGTCGTCGACGAGTCCCTTGGGAAGGATGAACTCAAATTCAGTGCGCAAGCCTGACACGTTATGCCACCTCCGAGGTGCCCTGTTCCCGCCCTACCGGGTCAGGATCAGGCACGCTCCATGTACTCGTGCGAGATGGTGATCTCCTCGATCATGATGTCGTCGGAACCAGCATCGAGGTCGGAGGCGCTCCACTTGGAGATCCACGCGTTCTCGAAGTTCCATCGACCAATCTCAGAGGACGTCTGGTCGTAGATCACGACCGAACCACTCTTGCGCTCCACCGCACCATTGACGACGGTCTGATACCAGTCAACGAGTGCGCCATCGGCCGAGAGGCCCCGCTTGAGAACGATGTCCGGGAAGTTGACACGCCCGGGCCGCTTGCGAGTGATGACCTTGCCGTCGGCGAGGGTGTCCTGAAAGGTCACGACCTCGCTCTCGTAGCCGAGACCGGAAATTCCGGTGAATCGAGCAAGCTCGACACCGTCAATCTCCAGTCCAAACTGGGAACCCAAAAATTCTGCATCATGTTCGCTCACAGCGTTTCACTCCTTCGGTGTTGGTTTATGGGTATTCGGGGAAGGTCCCCTCGGCCGATCAGGCCGAGGAGTCCTTCAACTGACTGATACGGAAGATCACGAATTCGGCGGGCTTCACCGGAGCGATTCCCACTTCGACGATCAACTTGCCTTCGTCAATCGACTCTGGCGGGTTGTTCTCTGCGTCGCATTTCACGAAGAACGCCTGATCTGGGGTTGCCCCGAACAGAGCGCCGTCACGCCAGAGACCACGGAGGAAGGCACCCACGGTGCGCTTGACACCTTCCCAGAGCTTCTGGTCGTTCGGCTCGAACACTGCGAACTGCGTGCCCTCCATGATCGCCGTCTCAATCATGTTGAAAAGGCGACGAACGTTGATGTAGCGCCAATCGCTGTCAGATGAGAGGGTGCGCGCACCCCAGACGCGGATTCCGCGTGTGCCGAAGGGGCGGATGCAGTTGACACCAATCGGGTTGAGCAGGCCCTGCTCAGCCTTGGTAATCGGG
>JBDQKN010000274.1:0-2631 GCA_040263235.1 Ilumatobacteraceae bacterium | reverse complement strand
GTGCATGCGACGTTGGCGACCGATGGTGCCACTGGGGCCACAACAGTTGACGACACGAGTTGGGTGTTTGCCGGAAGTGGGCTTCCGCATTGCTGACAGAAGCGATCACCGGGAGTGGCGAGCCATCGACATACTGGACAATTCTGCATTTGGCACCTCCGCCTACGGCCGTGATTCTACTGCCGCCACTGTTGCGTCTACGTTGAAAGGTATAGCGAGGCATACGTAATGGGACTCTTTGGTCGACGACGAGTGAGCCCGCACCAAGAGTGGGCTCAGACGATTCATGAAGCCCACGAAATATTGCACATGGCTGCGAACTGGCGGAATCTCATTGACGAGGCCAGCGACTGTCCGATTCTGCTCACTCCAGGCGAGGAGGCCCTACTCGTTCTGCATGGGGCGTCACTCGTTGAAACACGACGCGCTCCTGTCTCGTACCGGGGTGGTGGGCTTGGGGCATCGATGTCGGTAGGCGGTGGTGTTCGACTCGGAATGCACAACTTCGAATCGATTCCGGTGGGCGGGGAAGAACAGCAAACCGTGATTGACCGAGGGGTATTTGTGGTGACGGACCGGCGAGGTGTGTTCGCTGGGGTGAAACAGGTTCGTGAGTTTGATTGGTCGAAACTGCTGTCGATCCAGTTCGGAGCGCTCACCCGCAAGGCCTTGGTGATGTATCTGCCGGTCTCAAATCGTCAGAAGGTCTCGGGCATCGGGGGTGACTGGGACACCATGACCGACATACCCGTTTATGTTCAGCTTGCAGTTGGCCTATTCCAAGAAGGTGAATCCGGGTTGCTGACCCGATTACGGGCTGAGCTCGCACAGTTGTATGCGGTTGAGCCGCCGAGCACGCCGTAGTCGACGGCTACAAATCGAAGTTCTGGCAGAGGTCGGTAACGCTCGGGAACAACTCAATCTCGACGCTTGATCCGTTGCGCGAGTTCCACTGTGCACGAACAGCCGACACGCCAAGTTGTTCTGGGAACAACTCTTGCAGCCGTTCCATGGTTGACCGGGCGAGCTGCACCCCAGAGTTGGTGTCAAGTCCTTCACCCGAGGCGATCACAATGCTCACTTCGAGGTCCTCGAACGAGAATCGCGGGAACGCAATTCCCTCACGTTCGATCCGCTCATTCTGAACTTCGATTTGTGCCTCGACTTCTTCCTGGAACTGCTCGGCAAGTTGTTCATCACCCGTACGAGCGAGGACGGACACCCGGAATCGTCCGGCATCGGTCTGGGGAACCGCATAGAGACGGGTGCATTCTTCGGGTGGGAGGGTGGTGGTCGTTGTCGTTGATGTCGTCGACGTTGTGCTCGTTGTTGGCGCGGCTGCTTCACCACCTTCACGCTCACCGGTTGCGCTGATCGCAAACGCAATCGAACCAAGGAATACGACGGCCAAGCCAAGGAGCAGGTCGGTATACATCCAGCCGGCGAGTCCCACCGTCTCGTCTTCACCAACGGGTGACCGGCTCCGCCGGCCTCTGCGCGGCGACGTCATCGCTGCCCCACGACTCCAGCGAGCCGTTGGTGTATCGCGTCGAGGTCATCGCGAAGTTGCTTGGTTCCGTATTCCACGCCAACCGCGGTGGTCTTGAGCTTCTCTGCAACATCTTCAAGTCCAGCAAGCACGTCGGTCATGAAGCGCTGTAGGTCGCCTTCCAAACTTGAGCCGAGGGTTGCAACGGCAGTGGTGAGTTTCTGGATCGACTCCTGCACTTCGCTTGAGAATTGACCGGAGAGTTTCGCGACCTCGTCGGTGAGATCGGAGATTCGCGGCGTGAGAGCGGTAACGCCAACGGACGCTGTTTCCATTCGCTCTGCAGCGACGTTCACGTCACGAGCGGCTTGCGCAAGGTCGGATAGTGCGTAGGCCAAGGTTTCTTCGAGCGACTCGGTATCGATGCTCTTGCTGCCTTGGAGTCCTTCGAGGATTGTCACGGCGATGGCGGTCCGGTCACGTTCAATGACTTCTTCCCCAGCAATCCGGCGGCTCGCCGCTCGTGATTCAAGCAGCCCAGCCACGAAGGTCAAGGCAATCACGGCGGCGATGATGATGGCGTCGAGTTCAGCAACGTCGGTGAGGCGCCAGAACGAGTCGAGTGGCCGGAATCCGGGAACCGACAGTCCTGAACCTCCGGTTTGCCAGAACTCAAGGAAGTTGGCTTGGATGGCGTCACTTCCTTCAGTGACGTCCGCTTGGATGTCTCGAAGCTCCTCCGTGTACCGCCCGAACGCTTCTGTTGCTCGGCTGATGGCAAGCCACGTCAGCAAGACCGGAGCGAAGACAAGAACGTTTCGGGTGACGGTCAGGAAGCGTGCGATGACCGCCAACTTCCCACCGCTCTTTGCTGCTGGAACGGGAAGAAGGTCGAGCGGGTTGGTCGTCGCGAACGCGGTGAGGTTGCCTCTGTTCTCTATTCCGTTCACGAGAGCAATGACATACGGGTCGTCAGACACTCGGTAGGTCTGCGACCAGGTGCGAACCTCCTGAGCAACCCGTTCTTGACGGGCACTAATGACCAGGTTCGAATCAGGGTCAGGTGGATCCTCCGGAAGTCCCGGGGGGCCAGGGATCAGTGGTGGGGGCGCGATTGAGAGCAGATCATCATCGTCAGGGTC
>JBDQKN010000273.1:0-2639 GCA_040263235.1 Ilumatobacteraceae bacterium | reverse complement strand
TCCGGGGATGGTTGGGACGAGCATGGCCAGATTTGTCTTTCCGCAGGCGGAGGGGAAAGCGGCGGCGATGTATTTGGAGTCGCCATCTGGATTGGTCAATTTGAGGATCAGCATGTGCTCGGCCAGCCAGCCGGCATCTCGTGCCATCACCGATGCGATTCGGAGAGCGAAGCATTTCTTGCCCAGCAAGGCGTTGCCGCCGTATCCAGATCCGTAGGACCAGATCTCCCGGCTTTCAGGGAAATGGACGATGTACTTGTTCTCGGCGTCACAGGGCCACGACACGTCGGCCTCGCCAGGAGCGAGAGGGGCCCCAACCGAGTGGAGGCACGGCACCCAGTCGTTATCGCCGAGGACGTCGAGAGCACCTTGGCCCATCCGGGTCATGATTCTCATCGAGACGGCCACGTAGGCGGAGTCGGTCAATTGCACTCCGATGTGGGCAATAGGGGAGCCGAGCGGTCCCATCGAGAAGGGCACGACGTACATGGTTCGACCGCGCATGCACCCGGAGTAAAGGCCAGTGAGTTCGGCGCGCATCTCATCGGCCTCGCGCCAGTTGTTGTTCGGCCCGGCGTCATCGCGTGAGGCAGAGCAAATGAATGTGCGGTCTTCGACACGTGCGACGTCGCCCGGGTCGGAGTGCGCCCAGTATGAGTTCGGGCGCTTTGCATCATCGAGTTTCGTAAAGGTTCCCGATGCGACCAGGTCGTGGCAGAGCGATTCGTACTCCTCAGCGGTGCCATCGCACCAATGGATGGAGTCGGGCTGCATGATGTCGGCCCAATGGCTGACCCAAGCCTGGAGCCGGGTGTTGGTGGTGGTGCCGCTCATCGTCGTCTCCTCCGTTCTGTCGGCCCGCGTGATGGGCCAGTCGACCTTGTGGGAGAGAAGTCTCGCGGATGATCGTCGATGTTCGGGAATCGCAGGTCGATCAGAAAGTGCGTTTGTGCCGATAGGCCATCTGACTGAGAGATATTGCTCCCCTGTCAGCTATCGCTTCGAGCGATGGTGACAGAGGTCAGTAGCCGGGGGTACCCATGTCGACCTCGCTGCCGAGGCGGAGTTGAGTGGCTCGCCCGTCGTCGTTGAGATCAAAGACCACACGTTGGCCCTGGCGCAACATACGAAACACCGAGCCCGCAAGTGCGTCGCTGGCGAGGTCGTAGTCGGCGAGGTCGCGATCGCACATGACGATCCCGTCTCCCGTCGCCGGGTCATAGGCCTTGATCACTCCCTGCATGAGGGCGAGGGTACTCGGTTGAAACCGGCTCAGCCGGCCTTGACGATCTTGCCCGACTTGATACAGCCAGTGCAGACGTTCACCCGCTTAGGAGTCCCCTTGACGAGGGCACGAACCCGTTGGATGTTCGGGTTCCAGCGTCGCTTCGTGCGACGGTGCGAGTGAGACACGCTCATGCCCCACGAAGGGCCTTTACCACAGACCTCACAGACCGATGCCATCTCGAACAGTGCTCCTTGACTCGACGAAGTGCTCGTCGTTACCTCGTGCGGGAACCTTGGGGACCGCACAGCGACCTCGGTACGTTATCGGCGACCCACCCATCTCCCACCAACGCAGGTCGCACGGCGGCTCGCTGGAGTAGATTCGCTGTGTGCCCACCCTAGAACGGCTGGACGTCCATGCGCTCAGGGCCGTCGTCACCACATTCCGTGACACGGTTCATGCTCACGCAGGAGGACTCAACCGCCTCAACGTCTACCCGGTGCCAGATGGCGACACCGGAACCAATATGGCTAGGACGCTTGAGGCCGTCGTCACAGAAATGGAGGCCGCGGACGACACCCTCGACGCCACATGTGACGCGATCAGTCATGGGTCGCTCATGGGGGCACGGGGTAACTCCGGGGTCATCCTCAGCCAGATCATGCGCGGGATCGCCTCGACCATGCGGGAGCAAGCCGAGACCTCGGGTGCCCGATTTGCGGACGCACTGTCGAGTGCGGCCAGTGGCGCCTACCGGGCTGTTTTGCGTCCTATTGAGGGAACGATTCTTACTGTGGTGCGTGAGAGCGCCGAGGCTGCTCGGACCGTGGCAGGGGAGGGCGCAACTCTGGTTGAGGTCGTCAGGGCTGCGCGTGATGCAGGTCGTGAGGCCCTTGACCGGACGCCGGAATTGCTTCCAGTTCTGGCTGATGCCGGCGTGGTGGATGCCGGCGGTGCGGGTTATCTCCTCCTGCTCGATGCGGCAATGCACATCGTCGACGGCTCCCCGCTTCCTGAGCCTGACGATTCAGATGGGCCCGCTATGGCCTTCGCTGGCCCCACACACACTGCGACCAGCAGGTTGGTCGGCGGATCGGATGTGGTCGATGTTGCCGACCAGCGGTTTGAGGTGATGTACCTCTGTGAACTCGCCGATGATCGCATTGAAGCGTTCAAGGAAGCGTGGGGCGCGATCGGTGACTCGATCGTCGTGGTTGGCGGCGAAGGGATGTGGAACTGCCATGTCCATACCAACGACATCGGAGCGGCCATTGAGGTAGCGCTTGACCTCGACGGCCGGCCGAGCCGAATCCGGGTTACCGATCTCTTCGACGAAGTCGACGCGGAGCACGAACGCCGGGAAGCTGAAATGTCAGCACCAGATGGTGCAACTGCTCACGTTCCTTCACGG
>JBDQKN010000272.1:0-2652 GCA_040263235.1 Ilumatobacteraceae bacterium | reverse complement strand
GTTGTGGGGCTTGCTGCGTGCGCATGCCCGCGCGCAGCGCATCTTGAATGTGCTGCTGCGCCTCCATCACGGCCTGCGAGAAACTAAGTGGGCCGCCCGTGTTCATGGCGTCAGTCCGCGTACGACTTCACCATCTCGAGCACGATGGTGTAGCTGTCGCCAGCCGTCGCGCCGTTGGTGGTGAAGAGGATGTCGCCGGTCTTTCCCGCGCCCGAGTTGTTCGGGATCTGGATCTTGACGAAGTCGAACGTCGACTGGCCGGGCGCGAGGATCAGCGCGGGAACGTCGGCCGTCGCATCCCACAGCACGCTGACGGACATGCCGCCGATCGAGTAGTGAATGCGCTCGATGGTCACGCCATCGCAGGCCTTTCCGAACGCACTCGAGGTCAACGCCGAGACGTCGACCTTGACAACAGCGCTCTCGCCGGTGCCGTCCGAAAGGTTGGTGAACTTCATGACGGCCATGCGCTCGCCGTCGAAAATCGTCTGGGAGGTAACCGCGTCAGCCATCTATCGGTCCTTGAGCAAAAAGGTTGGGCGACACGGACTTCCTAGTGCCGCCCAACTCTTCATAGCACAGCCTTACGGCTTAGTCATCAGCCGTCGTCTGCACGTACAGCATGGTTACGCGAACCTGACCGGCAGTCGGCTGGCCGACTGAAGTCACGGTGGCGACAACCGTGCGGTTGGTGCCCACGTCGTCCATCGCGCCGAGCTGAGCGGCGCTGAAGCCGTTCGCGCGGCGACCGGCAGTCTTCACGCTGATGGCGCTCAGGTACTGCGTGCCGCCCGACGCGGTGCCAGCCGACAGGGTAGCCGAGGTGGCGCTGTCGAAGGCAGTCAGCACGTCGACGTAGAAGTCAACGATCTGGCTTTCCGCGGGGATGTTGAACGTGGCGTCCTGCACCAGCGTCGCATCGAAGTCGATGACGGCGGTCTGGCTCAGGGTAACGAGGCCGATGTTCGGGCCGCCGCTTTCACCGGCGTTCCGATCGCCCGAGGCGAGCGGGCCGCTCCAAGTGGTCTGAGACATCTCTTTCTCCTGTAAAAGGGAGGGAGGGGGCCGAAGCCCCCGCCCAGATTAGATGCCAGCGGTGCCGTACACGCCGCGCGGATCGGTCCAGCCGAACGCATAACGCTCGGTGGCCTTGTAGCGCATGCTGTCGGTCTCGAAATCGCCTTCCATCGACTTTTCGAGGCCACGACGCATTGCCAGCTTGAGGCCTTCCGGCGCATCGGTCTGCACCCACCATGCGGTGGTCGACGTGATACGCGAGAGGTTGGCCTGACCGTCCGACAGAAGCCCCATCGACTTAACGGGGTTCTCGTCGTTGTTGGCGGTGCCAGCACGCAGCGCCGACTTGAGCAGCACTTCCGCTTGGAAGACGTTGCTCGGGCCGGTGACGATCTTCTTCGGCGTGAGCCGGATGCGCTTGCCGTTGTTGTCAACAGCGTTGCGGATCTGGATCAGGATCTGCTCGAGCGAAGTCTGCGACAGGTTGGCCGCAGTGCTGAGCTGGTTCGAGAAGGTGCCGGTTGCGATCGGGTGGGCGGTGTTGACCAGCGACACGCCGTCGCCGCCAGCAAACGAACCATTGAACGCACGGTTCAAGACGTTCGCGCCGAGGGTTTCCTTGGTCTCAATCAGCGACTGAGCAAGGTGACGTGCATAGGTCTGGCCGATGCGGATGTGGTCGCCATCTTCGACCAGAACCTTCGTCAGGGCGAAGGCGAGGCCGTAGACCCGGTAGATGTAGCGCTGGATGAACAGCACACCACCGGACTGGTAGGTGACCGGCATGCCGTCGGGCAGTTCCGGTGCGGCACCGAAGCCGAACAGCACAGGCTCTTCGTGGTAGTTCCGGGGGATGCCCTTGAACTCCTTGAAGACCTGCGACCACTCGTCGGCGCGCTGGTCGTAGATGCCGTTGAACTCTTCGTTCAGGATCGGCTCGACGATGGAGCGGAAATCAGTACTCCGCATTGGGGTAGCCATGGTTCAAGCCCTCCTTAATACGCGGCGCGGTCAGCGACGTTCTGGTGCTCAGAAATCTGAACCTGAACGATCGTGAAGCTATCGCCGAAGATGTTGTCCGGCCCCGGAGCCACATCGATGATGCGGAGCGAAGCATTGCCGCTGTCGGTCAGCGTGGCCTGATCCAGCATCAGAGCCGACAGACCGGTGACGGTCGAGCCTGCGGTGATGGTGGTGAAGTCAGCCTGCTTGCCGATGTCGGTCACCGCGATCGAGCCATTCGCCTGAATTTCGTAGACGATGGTCGGGTCGAGAGTGACGTAGGCAACGATGTCAGAAGCGGCGGTGGACGCAGTCCACTTGTTGCTCACACGGCGACGACCGTCGCTGTCGGTGAACTCGACGCCCTGAAAGGTACCGATGAACCGGTCACCGATGGCGGCAGCCTGAATGGTGCCGTCGGTGCCGATCTTGACCGGCTGGTTCTGGAGAATGTTGGCCGCGTAACCCGATGCCAATTCGTAAGCGGTGGGGCGAACCACACCACTCGGCGAATATGCGGGGCGGAGGCCAAACGGCTGAGAAGTCGTAGACATAGCCTGTTACCTCGTGTTTGGTTGCGATGCCCAGCGCTTAGGAGAAAATCCCCCGGCGCGGGGCGCTATCACGCATCTC
>JBDQKN010000271.1:0-2661 GCA_040263235.1 Ilumatobacteraceae bacterium | reverse complement strand
TCGGTTTCGATCGGTTCATGTCTGACGCCCTGTACGGGCCAACAGGTTTCTATTCAACGGGGGGCTCTGCTGGTCGGCGTGGTGATTTCATCACCTCCCCAGAGGTCGGCCCGTTGTTCGGCACCGTCATTGCGGCATTCCTAGATGCCGAATGGGTAACGGCGGGCCGTCCGGATCGATTCGATGTCATCGAGGTCGGAGCCGGACCGGGGACGTTGGCTCGGACGGTGCTCGCTGCCGGGCCAGAGTGTGGTGAGGCCCTTCGATACACGGCGGTCGAGGTCTCTGATGCTCAGCGGGAACGGCACCCTGATGGCGTGATGTCGGTTGCGCAAGTCCCAGACGGGGAGCTCTCCGGTGTGGTGTTGGCGAACGAACTCCTCGACAATCTGCCATTCAGATTGGCGGTCTACGACGGGTCGTGGCGCGAGGCATTCGTGGTTGCAGGATCGGAGGTGCTCTCTGCGCCGTTCAATCCCTCGCCTTCAGTGTTGCCAGATGCCGCCTCGCATGGTGCGCGTGCTCCTCTGGTCGACTCCGCCTCTCGATTCGTCATTGATGTGCTTGGTCGGCTGTCGGGCACACTTGTTCTCTTCGACTACTTCACTGCGACGACGGCCGAGTTGGTGTCTCGCCCGTGGCGCGACTGGCTGCGCACCTATCGGGCGCATGAGCGAGGCGGGCATTATCTCGCAGCCCCCGGATCTCAGGACATCACCTGTGAGGTGCCGCTCGATCAACTGCCGACCCCCGACGCTGTTCGCTCCCAGGCTCATTGGCTGGCTTTGCACGGCATCGATGATCTGGTCGATGAGGGTCGTCGGCTCTGGATGGAACAGGCCTCCCGCCCAGGGCTTGAGGCGATGCGGATGCGTTCGCGGATATCCGAGGCAGAGGCATTGACCGATTCAACAGGTCTTGGTGGCTTCACCGTGGCCGAGTGGCGGCGATAAGTCAGGTGTGACCGATGCCCTAGAGTCGAGGGCGATGTCCGAGAACAACGACACCATCGACGCTCTCTCACACGAGAACCGCACCTTTCCACCCTCGCCTGAATTCGTGGCGCGCGCCCACGTCACCGACGGGTCGCTCTATACAGAGGCTTCGGCTGATCTCGAGGGGTTCTGGGCGAGGCAGGCAGCAGAGTTGGTCACCTGGCAACAGCCGTGGGAACGGGTTCTCGACTGGGACCTTCCCTATGCAAAGTGGTTTGTCGGCGGAAAACTCAACGTCGCTGAGAACTGCCTCGATCGCCATGTGGCTGCCGGATTCGGTTCCAAGGTGGCGATCCATTGGGTTGGTGAGCCGGGAGACACCCGAACGATCACCTACGCCGACCTTCACGAGGAGGTGCAGCGATTCTCCAATGCCCTCATTGGATTGGGTGTCTCGAAAGGCGATCGAGTCAACATCTATCTCCCGATGATCCCGGAGGCTGCCGTTGCGATGTTGGCCTGCGCGCGTATTGGTGCCGTGCATTCGGTTGTCTTTGGAGGGTTCTCGTCACAGTCCCTGATCGATCGAATCAACGATGCTGAGGCCAAGGTACTCATCACCGCCGATGGTGGCTATCGACGTGGCGAGGTCTTCCCGCTGAAGCCTGCAGCAGATGAGGCACTGGCGCACACTCCGACTATCGAGCACGTTGTCGTCGTCGAGCGTGGTGGAAACGAGGTGTCGATGGTTGAGGGTCGTGATCACTGGTACCACGACCTCGTGGCTGCTGCCGATGCCGTGTGCCGACCTGAGCCGATGGACTCCGAAGATCTCCTCTTCCTGTTGTACACGTCGGGTACCACGGGAAAGCCCAAGGGGATCATGCACACCACTGGCGGCTACCTGACCCAGGTGGCCTATACGCACCGAAATGTCTTCGATCTGCACCGGGATTCAGATGTGTATTGGTGCACTGCCGACGTTGGCTGGATCACGGGACACTCGTACATCGTGTACGGGCCACTCGCGAACGGGGCCACCCAGGTGATGTACGAGGGAGTTCCGAATTACCCGGGCAACGACCGGTTCTGGGAGATTGTCGCCGAATACGGTGTGACGATCTTCTACACCGCACCGACGGCGATTCGAACGTTCATGAAGTGGGGGGCCGAGGAGCCGGCAAAACACGATCTCTCGTCCCTCAGGCTGCTCGGCACTGTTGGCGAACCGATCAACCCCGAAGCGTGGATGTGGTACCACACGAATATCGGAGGTGGGCGCTGCCCGATCGTCGATACTTGGTGGCAGACCGAGACCGGCGGGATCATGATCTCTCCATTGCCCGGCCAGACGGTCACCAAACCGGGCTCAGCCACCTTCGCTCTTCCCGGCGTCAATATCGACGTAGTCGACGACGAAGCCCGTTCGGTGACGAGGGGCGGCGGTTACCTGACGCTCACACAGCCCTGGCCGGGAATGCTCCGCGGTATCTGGGGGGATCCCGAACGGTTCGTCGATACGTACTGGAGTCGCTTCGAGGGCCGCTACTTCGCCGGCGACGGCGCCCGCCTCGATGAGGATGGGTATCTGTGGCTCCTCGGCCGTGTCGATGACGTGATGAACGTGTCGGGTCACCGGATCTCGACGACCGAGGTCGAGTCGGCACTCGTGTCCCATCCAGCAGTCGCGGAGGCAGCAGTGGTGGGTGCCGACGACTCGACGACG
>JBDQKN010000270.1:0-2670 GCA_040263235.1 Ilumatobacteraceae bacterium | reverse complement strand
AGAGAATCTCGACGCCGAGATGTGAGAGCAACTTCTTTGCCACAGCCCCAGCCGCAACCCGAGCAGCCGTCTCGCGAGCCGATGCCCGTTCGAGGACATCACGCGCATCGCTGAAGCCATACTTCTGCATACCTGCAAGGTCCGCATGGCCGGGCCTGACCTGGGTAAGCGGCGTCTCGGTGCGGCCGGGAGCTGGCGACATCTCTGCATGCCACTTGTCGCTACGCACCCATTCGGTGTTGCCGATCTCAATCGCGAGAGGCGAACCGAGCGTGCGACCATGGCGCACGCCACCGATGAGCGTCAGTTCGTCAACCTCGAATCGCTGGCGGGGGCCACGACCGTAACCCAGTCGACGGCGACCCATCTCAGCTTGGATCTCCTCAACAGTGATCTCAAGCCCAGCCGGAAGGCCCTCAATAACGGCGATAAGCGCCTGACCGTGGGATTCACCGGCGGTGAGCAAGCGGAGCACGCAACGAGGCTACCGGTGACGAGCGGCCAGTTCGGCCTCTGCTGCTGCCCGCATCACCGCCGTGTCGACCTGAACTCCCGTCCAGGCACGACATTGCAGTGCGGCTTGGTGAACCAGCATTCCGAGCCCATCAACTGTTGCGGCACCTGCCGAGGCCGCCGCCGCTAAGAACGCTGTCTGCAACGGGTGATACACGATGTCGGCAACGATGTGGCCGCTGTTGAGCAATTCAGACGGCAGCGGAGTCACGCCATCTCTGGCGTCGACACCCATTCCCACCGAGGTGGTGTTGACCACGATGTCAGCCGTTGAGCAGACCTGCGCGAGGTCGTCGTGGATGACCACCGAGGCTCGATCGCTCAACTGTGCTGCTTATCGGCGGCAGCCGGTGAACGGTTGAACACCGACACGGCCCCCACCTCGGCCCGCCCGAGCGCATCGATAATCGATCGTGCCGCCGCACCGGCGCCCACCACCAGAACCTTCGCACCTCGCGGGTCATGTCCAGCCACCCGCAGCGATGAGACAAATCCATCACCATCGGTGCTGAGGCCCAGTGCGGCGCCGTCGACAGGAACCACCGTGTTGACCGAGCGCAAGGCTGCTGATGCGGGGTCGAGCCGGTCCACTGCTGCAGCCACCTCGGGTTTCAACGGCATCGTGACAGCCATCCCGCCGACATCGTGACGCCGGACGAGGTCCACCATTCCAGCCCCCGAACCAGCCACGGCCGGCATCGCAACCATCACCCAGTCGAGGCCGGCCGATTCGTAAGCGGCGTTATGCAGCGCTGGTGAAAGTGAGTGGCGTACCGGGTCGCCGATCACCAGTGCCAGACGGGTCGCCGCCGTAATCGACCGGCTCATCCGAGCAGTCCTGCTGCACGGGCTTCCGCAACATTTGCCTCATGCTGCTCAAGGGTCACCGCAAAGGTGTGGGAGCCATCGGCATCAGCAAGCACGTAGAACAAGTAGACACACCCCACTGTTGGATCCTCCAGTACGGCACAGATCGGGTCACCCGAGGACGGATTTGGAGCCGGGTTGAGGGCCGCCCTGATCGAGGCGCGGCCCGGGTTGGCAATGGGGGTCGGCGGAAGCCCACTTCGCTCGTAGGTATTAAAGGGAGAGTCGACCGGTCGAAGCTCGGCAAAGGTCGCACCCGCCTCTGCGCCATAGAAAAGCGTTGCGTCGATCTCGAGGTTCCAGCCGAGGGCTAAGCGGTTGTAGATCACCCGGGCGATCCGAGGTCGGTCTACGTCGAGTTTCGCTTCGCGTTCGATCATGGAGGCGACGGTCAGCACCTCATAGGGCGTCAGGCCAAGCCGTTCAGCCCCGGCCTCTAATTCCTCTTGAAGGGCCACACGTTCAAGAAGCTCGATCATTCGTTCGATGACCTGGCCTTCGTTGTCAGCATTCGACACCTGGTAGGTGTCCGGGAAAAGCAATCCCTCGAGGCTGAACACATCGGGCGGGCGCCACGGAACCCGTCGAGTTGGGTCAGAGGCCACCTCGGCGAAGCGAGTGGCAGACAGGGTAGGGATACGGTCAGCGAGACGCGTTGCCATCTGCGAGACCGTGAACCCCTCGGGGAAGGTCACACGCTGATACGTCTCGCTCGGGGGCGTGCGCAGCGTGCCGAGTACGTCGCCCAGATGTGCCCCGGTAGGAATTCGGTAGAAGCCCGGAACGAGATCGATACCACCCTGCTGGCCGGCGTACCAGACAAAAACGTCGGCATCGGCCACCAGCCCCTCGTCTTCCAACCGTTGGGCGACTGCCTCCAGATCATCGAAGGGGTCGACATCGAAGGCAAACGGTTCGGTTGCCTCGCTCTCGACCTTCATCCGATCAAGGAGCCACCATCCGGTCGCTCCGAGGGCAACCACACCGCCCACCAGCACCCACATGATCCCCCAGACGAACCACCGGGCGACTGGCCCACGTCCGGAGAGAGCTTCAACCGTTGGAACCTCATCAGGACGGTCCCAGTGATCGGCTTCCCAGCGCACCTTCGCCCGTTCATCATCGGAGAGGAGATCACTGCGCATCGTCACCTCCCCGACCAGCCAGACCATCTAACCACGACTGGAGCATCACCGCCGCAGCAATCTTGTCGACCGAACGCCGACGCTCCTCAGCCCGCAAACCAGCTTCCATCATCGCCCGATCGGCGGTGATGCTCCAGTCGTGGTT
>JBDQKN010000269.1:0-2672 GCA_040263235.1 Ilumatobacteraceae bacterium | reverse complement strand
GGTGGGCGGGCCGGTGAGGATGCACCTTCCCGAACTCGACTCCCTACCGGGGCTCCGCCAGGCGGCTGTCGATCGCCATCCGGTCGAATTCTCCTACGCCGACACCCTCAGAGTCGTCGAGCCGTGGGGGGTACTGCTGCGCGATGGTTTCTGGTACCTCGTTGGCCACGATCGCCTTCGGGATGCGCGTCGGACCTTCAGAGTGGACCGGATCGAGGGCGAGGTTGCGGTGCTCGACGAGGTCGTTGAACGACCAGACGGGGCCTCCCTCGATGATGCGGTGCCGGTTGACCCGCTGCTACTCGGTGCCGATGGGCACATTGTGCGTGACGCAGTGGTTCGCATCGGCGCGCGTCGGGCCGCTGGGGTGGTATCCGAGTTGGGCTCGGATCGAGTGAGAACGGTCTTTGACGACGGTGGCGTCGAGGTGGTGATCCCGTACGCGAACGAAGCGGCGATGCGTTCGTGGGTTCTCGGGCATCTTGAGGATGCCGTTGTGGTCGAACCGGCAGACCTTCGCGAGTCGGTTATCCAATGGCTTGAGAGCGCCGTCCGATGAGTCAGCCGCCTGCCACGGATCGCCTTCGCCGGCTGCTTGTGATGCTTCCTTGGCTGATGGAACGTGGGACGGTTCCGGTGGCTGAGGTTGCTGAACGATTCAAGATTGATGAGACGTCTCTTGTGCGCGACCTGGAGTTGGTCGCCATGTGCGGCCTTCCTCCGTACGTCGACGAGATGATCGACGTATTCATCGACGAGGGAATGGTGGTGGTTGGGGTACCTCGGCTGTTTACCCGCCCACTGCGATTGAACCGTGTCGAGGCCTTCGAACTCTTGGCTGCGGGCAGGGCGGCGATGAACCTTCCTGGCGCTGATCCCGATGGGGCGTTGAACCGAGGACTCCACAAAGTTGCGGCGGGGCTCGGCGAGGATGACACCGGTGTCATCGTTGTCAACACCATGCCGGACTCGGTGAGCCAACTTGCCGATTCGGCTAGTACTCGGCGTCGGGTTCGCGTCCGCTATCAGTCGCACACTGCAGAGGTGCCATCGGAGCGGGTGTTGACACCGTTCAGCGTGATGACGGCTCATGGCAACTGGTACGTGGTGGCTCACGACGATCG
Organism: Ilumatobacteraceae bacterium; assembly: GCA_040263235.1. GTDB lineage: Bacteria > Actinomycetota > Acidimicrobiia > Acidimicrobiales > Ilumatobacteraceae > Casp-actino5. Next base: position 1,548 of record JBDQKN010000269.1, on the reverse strand, counting down.
GTCAGATGAAGTTCGGACCTTTCGGGTCGATCGGATCACCACGATCATTGATGTAGGAGCGGCTGAGGTGGAGATGCCAGCGACACTTCCGGTTCCCGGTGAGTGGTTTGCTGAAGGCGACGTTGAGCGCGCTGTGCTTTTGATCGGCCCACGAGGGCGTTGGGTAGCCGAGCGATATCCGGTTGACGAGGTTTCTGGCCCAGATGAGAGATCGTGGGTGACGGTGCGCCTTCCGGTCACCAGCGAGCGTTGGCTCGAACGGCTCGTTCTGAGGCTCGGTCCTGATGTTGAAGTCCTTGAACCTCAGTCGATGCGCTCGTTGGCCAGTAGCGCAGCTGAGCGAGTTCTAGCCAACTATCGCTAAGAGGGTGTCTCCCTCATCAGATGTGGCAGCACCGCTGCAGTTGTCTTGGCGTCTGCGAGGGCGTCATGCTCATGGTCGTTGGCGATGCCGTATCGCTGAGCTACGTCGCTGAGGCGATGGGAGTACTGCCGTTTCGGGTCGAGGGACCGTGACAGTCTGAGAGTGCAGAGGTGAGGACCACGTGGAAGGGGAAGGTGCATTCGCTTGGCGGCAATGGTGAGGAACCCCCAATCGAAGTCGAAGTTATGGGCGACGAGGGTTCGGTCGCCGCAGATCTCGGTGAAGCGAGCGAGGGACTGTGCGAGGGTCGGCGCAAACAGGAGCCGATGCCGACGGATTCCGTGGATGTGCTTTGCCCCATAGGAGGTCCAGGGGCGGGGAAGCCTCACCATTGATGACCACGAGCCTTCGCCGATCGTTTCGACGCCCTCAACGCCGAACGTCACGACAGCGATCTGCAGGATTGGGTCGGTGCTGGCGTCGAGGCCTCCCGTCTCGAGGTCGAACACGGCATACGACGTGTTCGTCGAGAGATTGTTGGAGGACACGAACCTCACCCTAGGGGCGGGGTGTGCTGATGTCGCCAATCAGGCGTTTCGGGCTCGAATGCCGATTGGAGCGGCGACGGTGAAGCCGAGGAGGTGCCGATCCTCTTCATTTTCTCCACCCCAGTAGCCGTACTCGTGGTTCTCTCGGGCGAAGGTGCGGCAGGGAATCCGAACCGGGCAGGCGCTGCAGAGCAGGTTGGCGCGTGCCTCACGCCGTTGGCGTGCCTGTGGCCGCTCGGCCTTCTTGGCAAAGAAGAGATCGAGCCGTCCAGAACACATGGCGTATTCGCGCCAGTCAACGCCACGGGGCAGATCAGATGAGGAGGTGTACTCGAGGGTTTCAGCAGCGGACATGATGCATTTAACACTAATAGCGCTGAGCGTATTCCCACACGGGAAACAACGTGTCGGAGGTCACAGAAGTTCTGCAGCGAGGCTGGCAACACCCGAGCGCTCACAGGCCTGCAACGTGATGTGCCCAAAGCATGGCTGACCGGTGAATGCGCTTGTCAGAACGGTCAGGGCGTTGTTGGTCTCTCCGAGATATGGGGCGTCGATCTGACTGGTGTCGCCGGTGAAGATCACTTTGGTTCCCTCGCCCACCCGAGTCAGGATGGTGCGCAGCGTGGGGGGTGC
>JBDQKN010000268.1:0-2723 GCA_040263235.1 Ilumatobacteraceae bacterium | reverse complement strand
TGGTGAGCAAGCGGCGAATGTGGCGCGGAACGCTGTGTTGGCGGCCGGTTGGCCCGAGACGGTGCCGGGCACCACGATCGACCGCCAGTGTGGGTCGAGCCAGCAGGCAGCTCATTTCGCTGCCCAGGGAGTGATCGCGGGTGCCTATGACGTGGTGGTGGCTGCCGGTGTCGAGGTGATGACCCGAGTGCCGATGGGAGCCTCGATGATCGACGGCAAGTACGGCTTCCCATTCGGGCCGAAGGTCGGTGCGCGGTATGCCGACCAGGGCGGGCTGGTGCCGCAGGGCATTTCGGCTGAGTTGATCGCTGACAAGTGGGGCCTCACTCGCGAGGACCTCGATCGGTTCGGAATGCGGAGCCAGCAGTACGCCCGCAGGGCGACCGATGAGGGCCGTTTTGATCGCGAGATACTCCCGGTCCTCGGGGCCGATGGCGAGATGATGAGCGTTGATGAGGGCTTGCGTGATACCACGATGGAGACCCTCGGGAATCTGAAGCCGTCGTTCCGGGCCGAGGAGGATGGCGGTCGGGTCACGGCTGGCAACTCGAGCCAGATCACCGATGGTGCGTCGGCGTTGTTGATCATGAGCGAGGAGAAGGCTGCTGCGCTGGGCTTGACCCCGAGGGCACGGTTCGTCAATTTCTCGTTGGCGGGTGCCGATCCCCGGTTGATGCTGACGGCGCCAATTCCGGCGACGGCCAAGGTGTTCGAGCGTGCGGGAATGTCGATCGACGACATTGATCTCGTTGAGATCAACGAGGCGTTTGCGTCGGTGGTGTTGGCGTGGGAGAAAGAGTTCCATCCCGACATGGACAAGGTGAACCCGAATGGTGGTGCGATCGCTCTCGGTCATCCCTTGGGTTGTTCGGGCACGCGACTTATGACGACGCTGTTGAACGAGTTGGAGCGCACTGGTGGTCGTTTCGGCTTGCAGACGATGTGTGAGGGTGGTGGCATGGCGAATGCAACCATCATCGAGCGCCTCGGCTGAGCACCGAATGGCTTATCCACAGGGTCTGGGGACAACCTCGTGAGGGGGTGGCTAGCGTGATTGCGGTGTCTGTGGGTTCTGTGGTGTGGATCGGCTCTGGCGTGCTGATGATGGTGGTGTTGTGGCGCGTTGGTATCAGGATGCTTCGAGCGGTGTCGATGCCCCCTCCACCCCCTCCGCCGACCGGTGAGATGCGTCGGGTGAACTTCAGGTATCGATGCAGTGTCTGCGGGGTGGAATTGAGGTTGACGTTGGCCCCAGATGAGGATCCGCCTCCTCCTAAGCACTGTCTTGAGGAGATGATCGTCGTCGCACCGCTGTACGACTGACAGCCCTGTTAGAACCACACAGGTCTGTGGATAACCCTGTGCGTAGAGCGATTGGCTCGATGAGTGTGACCTGTGGATGCTCGCTCAATAGCGTTGAGCTGCAAGCGATTACAGGAAATCTTGGCTTCGGTAGGGCGCTATCGCCACTTGGTGGCGGTGTAGAGACCGCCGAGCACACATCCGAGGCCGACGAGCAGCAGCCAGCTGTTGCCGGCGAAGACAAGGTTGCGCAGCATGATCACGATGACGCCCAGAATCAGCAGGGTGAGCATGAGCACGGGCACCCATTGCGGGCTGACCTTCGCCGCTTCAGGCACGGGTGGCGTGTAGCGCGACGACGCGCTGGGGCCGGTGCCGGTGTTCTGGTCGCCACCCTTTGGGGTTACACGACCGCCGGTCTTGCGCTTCGGAGGAGCCACGACGGGGCAGTCTAGGCAGGTTCTGGCGGTGCCTCGCACTGGGAGCCCCTGCAAGGGTGGTTTGGGGCGTCCCATGCGGCAGGCTGTGGTGTGGCTCGCATCCTGGTGATCGACTCGTACGACTCGTTCGTTTACAACTTGGTGCAGTACCTGGGCGAGATTGGTGCCGACCCGATCGTGCATCGAAATGACGCGGTGACGGTCGAGGAGGCAGTCGGGCTTGACCCCGATGGTGTTCTGCTGTCGCCGGGTCCGGGTCGCCCTGAGGCTGCGGGCATCATCGTTGAGTCGATTGGGGCGTTCGCCGCGCGCGGGGTCCCGGTGTTCGGGGTGTGTCTTGGCCATCAGGCGATCGGCCATGCGTACGGGGCAGCGGTGGTTCGGGCGCCCGAGTTGATGCACGGCAAGACCTCGGAGATTCTGCATGACGGTGCCGGGGTGTTCGCTGGGATCGAGTCACCGTTGACGGCAACGCGCTATCACTCGTTGGTGCTTGATCCGTCGTCAGTGCCCGATGTTCTTGAGGTGACGGCAACCACTGCCGACGGGATGATCATGGGTGTTCGTCACCGAGAGGTTGACGTTGAAGGTGTGCAGTTTCATCCGGAGTCGATCCTGACCACGGCTGGTCATGATCTGTTGCGCAATTTCGTCGCCCGCTGCTGACCAGGCGGCTGGATCGTGCCGAACGTCGTGCTTCGGCTGCTCAGGCGCCTGCAGCGGTCGTTGGGGTCGCTGTGGTGGCAGGAGTGGTGGTGGTCGACGGAACGGTCGTTGTCGTTGGCGGAACCGTGGTGGTCGTGGTCGTCGTTGTGGTCGATGTCGTGGTGGTCGGCTCTGGGGCGACGCCTACCACGATGATCACTTCGGTGCCCTTGTCGACTTCTACTCCACCGTCGACCGACTGTTCCATCACGAGCCCATCGTTGGGGTCAGCAGGGTCGTCGAGGTCGCGATACTCGATGACGGGGACGAGTTGTC
>JBDQKN010000267.1:0-2726 GCA_040263235.1 Ilumatobacteraceae bacterium | reverse complement strand
GCCTTTGTCGACATCGCCACTCCGAAAAACGCGGTGCTCTATCGAGGCGATGTTCAATACGACGCCGAGGATGTCGACGGAGGTGGGCAGGCTCGAATCGAACAGATTCTCCGCAACCGCCAGATGATCCTCTGTCAGGTGACGAAGAATCCCATCGGTGCGAAGGGCGCTCGACTGACTCAAGAGGTGTCCCTTCCTGGTCGTTTCGTGGTGTTGATTCCAAACTCGACCACCTACGGAATCTCCAAGCGTCTCCCTGATGATGTTCGACGCCGGCTACGAGGAATTCTCGACCGCGTGAAGCCAGATGATCACGGCCTCATCGTTCGGACAGCCGCCGAGCACGCGACCGAAGCCGAACTGACCGCCGATATGAGGCTTCTCCTTGGGCAATGGGAGCGGATTACTGCTTTGGCGGCTGAAGCCAAACGGCCAGCATTGCTGCATCGCGAACCGGAATTGGCCGTTCGGGTGATCCGTGAGGAGTTCAATGCCGACTACCGCGGAGTGGTCATCGACGATGAGCGCCTCCACGCCGAGGTCAAGGAGTACGTCTCGGCGTTCAATCCGGAATTGGCAGATCGCATCGAGTACTACGACAGCGAGGCTGAAGGACTTGCACTGTTCGAGAGGCACCATGTCCACGAGCAGGTGCACAAGGCGCTTGACCGAAAGGTGTGGCTGCCATCCGGCGGTTCGCTGATTATCGAACACACCGAGGCGTTGACCGTTATCGATGTGAACACCGGCAAGAACGTCGGAACGTCGAACCTCGAAGAAACCGTGTTCGCGAACAACCTTGAGGCGGCAGAGGAGATTGCCAAACAACTACGTCTCCGAGATATCGGTGGGATCATCGTGATCGATTTCATCGACATGGAGATCAAGCAGAACCGGGCCAAGGTCGCTGACACGTTCCGTTCGGCGCTTGCTCGGGACAAGACCCGTACCCAAGTCTTCGAGATCTCAGAACTCGGATTGGTGGAAATGACCCGAAAGCGGATTGGTGAGGGTCTCCTCACGGAGTTCTCGGACCGTTGTCCCGATTGCGAGGGACGAGGCGTGGTCATAGATCACGCACTTCTCGACTGATTGCGGTTGGGTCCGTGCATCGTGGTCGCTAGCATCCCTCAGGCTATGTACGCAGTGATCGCCACAGGCGGTAAGCAGGAAAAAGTGGCCGAAGGCCAGCACATCACCGTCGAACGTCTCGACGCCGAACAAGGCGCCGACGTGTCGTTTGTGCCCGTGCTGGTGGTGGACGGCGAGCGTGTGCTCGCTGACGCCTCGGCATTGGCGTCAGCCTCGGTGACGGGACGAGTCATTGGCTCGTCAGCCGGCCCGAAGGTGAACGGCTTCACTTACAAGCGCCGCACCAATCAGCGCCGCCGTTACGGTCACCGTCAGCATTACAGCGTGGTCGAGATCACCTCGATCAAGGCCTGATCAGGGAGAGCACCAGATGTCGAAGACAAAGGGCGGCGGTTCAACTCGTAACGGTCGTGATTCCAATGCGCAGCGCCTTGGCGTGAAGGTGTTTGACGGCACTGTCATCACCGCTGGAACGATCCTTGTTCGCCAGCGCGGAACCCGATTCCATCCGGGTCGCAATGTCGGCATCGGCGGGGACGACACCTTGTTCTCGTTGGTCGACGGTTCGGTCAAGTACGGCGAGCGCAAGGGCCGTAAGGTCGTCGACGTCAACCCCGGCAGCTGACGGCCTTCACACGTCGATACCTGCTGGGAGCTGTTCGCGTTCCCAGCCGAGCAATGCCATTGCCTGACGGCATGCGTATCTGTCGGTCATTCCGCTTACCCAAGCGACTGCTGTTCGAGTCGCGTCCTCGCTGCCTGGGAGTAGGTCCTTTGGTGAGTCCTCTCGGGCATCGCCCAGAAGATGTGGCCGATCGGCGTAGTGCTCGACGAGAGCTCTGAGCATGACGATCACTGACTCGGCTTGCTTGCGAGACGCTGCTCTGAGGTAGATGTTCTCGTAGTTGAACTTCCGAAATTCAGCGAGTGCTTCTGCAATGAGTTCTGTCATGCCGATGCGTCCTGATTGGACGGCGGCATCGATCATGGCGCGCACGAAAGTGCCTAACTGGCGGCTTCTTGTGGTGCCACATCGTGACGAGACCAGTGCTGGCAGGGCGTCGACGGCGACGATACCTGCGGCAACTGCATCCTCGAAGTCGTGGCAGACATACGCGATTCGGTCTGCCCACGACACCACTTCCCCTTCGGGGGTGGAGGGAGCGGGGCGACTCCAGGAGTGGTTCCTGATGCCATCGAGGGTTTCAGCGCAGAGGTTGAGAGGTGCCAGTGTCACATCGGCTCCCCAGACCGCATGGTCGTAACCCTCATTGAGATAGGGCGTGAAAGCGTCTTCGCTGGCGTGGCCACCGGGACCGTGACCACAATCGTGGCCAACGGCAATCGCCTCGGCGAGGGTCACGTTCAAACCGAGTGGGCCCGCTACCGACCGGGCAATCTGTGCGACTTCAAGGGCATGAGTGAGCCTTGTCCGCTGGTGGTCGTCGGGGAAGACGAACACCTGAGTCTTTCCTGCGAGTCTGCGAAATGAACTGGCATGGAGGATTCGGTCGCGATCTCGTTCGAAACATGTCCGCCAGGGGTCAGCATCTTCTGTGATCAGCCGGTTGCCGGCCCCGGTCGCCCGAGTGGCGAGTCGTGCGAGGTCAGTGTGTTCAAGCTCTTCGCGATCG
>JBDQKN010000266.1:0-2733 GCA_040263235.1 Ilumatobacteraceae bacterium | reverse complement strand
CAGGATCGCCACAGCAGCCGGCGACAGCGCGATGAACCCGCCGTAGCCAACACCGAGCACCACCGCGAACACCACCAGCACGGCGTAACTCTCCCCGGCGGATACCCAGATCAGATACGACAGGGTCATCACGAGGAATGAGAACTGCATCAGGCGAACCGGTCCGACCTTGGCACCGAGCGCCCCGAGTCCGAGACGACCCGCAATCGATGCCGCACCAATGAACCCAACGAGCGCCGCTGCCGGGCCGGCGGCAATTCCCTGGTCCGTCGCATATGACTTCACGAATACAAACGGCACGAACAACGCCATTGAGGTGATCAACGAGGCCAAATACAAGGTGATGAAGCGCCGATCACGAACGATGGCCCGCAGATCAACCGCTCCCCCGCCACCCACTGCCGGAGGACGCACTGCGCCGATTGAGGCGATCAGCATCGCCGTAGCACCACCGATGGCGAAGATGACGTACGTCGTGCGCCAGCCGTGAGCCTCAATCAATGTCGCGGCTAGTGGCGCACAGACCAACGTGCCTGCACCAATACCGGAAACGGCCAACCCCAATGCCATCGTGCGTTGTTTGGTGAACCAGCCGCCAACGGTGGCCACCATTGGCACATAGCCACAGGCCGTCGCCGTGCCCACGCCGATGCCGTAGGTGATGAACCCGACCCAGAGTGACTGCACCATCGAGGTGAGCAGCAGCCCGAGTCCCATCGACACTGCGCCGACAAGCATCACCGGTCGGGGACCGAATCGATCGGCGAGCCGGCCCGTCACCACACCACCCATGAAGTAAAAGCAGGTAGTGAGCGAGAACATCAGCGCCGTCTGGCCTTTACCGGTCCCGAACTCGGTGGCCATCGAATCGAAGAACGCTCCAAACGAGTAGGCCACGCCAAAACAGGTGAAGGTCGACAGGAACGCAGCGGCAACGATCCCCCATCGTGCTGCCGACTTCAGGTCACCCGGCTCTTCGCTGACCGACACTGTCGATGACATCGCCACCCCCCGAGTGACATCTGACCAGATTGCGCCGAGCGACCTGTTGTCGGAGCGGCCGGATTCAGTGGATTACTCGGCGGCGTTCAACCAAGACCGCCAGCCCACCGGAGGCGAGAATCAGGATCAACCATGGCACCACCCGATCGGTGTCTGAGCCGGTGACCGGCAGGGTGGCGCCAGCCACGCGGAACCCGATCGATGCCGAATCGCCGCCGGCAGCGACCACCGCTGTGTGATTGCCGATCGGCAGGTCACCGGGGATACGCGTCTGCACCGCCGCAGCACCCTCAGCATCGGTCTGGAACCGACCAAGCAGCCGCGGCGTCGACATCACGATCACCTCACCAGGAGCGACCGGATCGAGTCCAAAGCCGAGCACGGCGATCCAGCCGCCCTGACCGAACTGCAACACGCCATCGAACTCAACACCTTCAGGCTCACCATCAGCTGAGATACCGCCAACCATGATCACGAGACCGCCGCCGAACAGCAGCGCAACGTCTTCGACGGGGATCTCGATCGACTCGCCAGTAAGCGGGTCGATCACTAATCCAAGGAACACAGCTCCGCCATCGGTGTAACGAATTGAGACCGGAAGCGTTGTTCCCTCGGGGACCGCCTGGCGAACTTGGTCGAGCATCTGCTCACCAACACGACGGATTTCTTCAACTTCGTCGGCGGTACGGTCCTCCGGCCGCTTATCGCCAATCGTCGGATCGACGATCAGGATGTCGACATCGACCTCACGGTCGTCGACGATGATCTTGCCCCGGCCAGGAGTAGTCGGCCAGTCTGGATCGGTGTCGGGCTGCGGCTCATTGGGCGGCACGGTCACGATCGTCTGACGCACGCCGGGAACCGTGGTCGTCGTGGTTGCTGCCGCCGATGCACCACCAGCCACAGTTGTCGTGGTCACCGTTGAAGACCCAGGCGTTGTCGTTGTCGTGGTGCCAGAACTTGGCACCGTCGTCGTGGTGCCTGAACTTGGCACCGTGGTCGTCGTAGTCGTGGGTGGGGCCGCAGCAAGCACGGTTCCGTCTGTGTAGTCAAACTCCCACGCAGTCGCGATAGCCCCAGAACAGGTCACCGGGTAGGAGCTGGCCGCGGACGAGGGCGTGTAGGTCGTGGAACACGTCGGCTCTGTAGTGAATGTGATCGTGACGGGATCCTGACTGTCTGACAACTTCGACGTGTAACCCAACGCCGGCACTGCGTCACCAGCGGTGACCGAGTACGACGAGCCACCGATAGTGGCTGACGAGTGCGGAGTGATCGACACGGTCGTCGTCGCCTGTTGATAGTTGACATCAGCGGCGCTCGTCGCCGTGACACTGCACGAGCCCGAGTTGTCACCGTTGTCGTGGATCATGGTGACGGTGCCAAAGATGTTGACCTCACAGGCCGTTGACGCGCCAGCCGAATACGTGACACCGCCCGTGCTCATCGCCCAGACCGGAGTGACCTGGATCTCATCACCCGGCAGCCCCGACGTGGCCGTCGACAGCGCAGAGAACGCCCCTTGTGTTGTCGCCCCGATCTCGAAGGCAAGTGCGGCTAAATCCGTGGCACCGACTGCGTCGGTTGCCGTCACGGTGATGTTCACATCACCACCCGATGCGGCGGTCGGCGTGCCGGAGATGACGCCAGTTGATCCATCAATTGCGAGGCCCGTTGGGAGAATTCCGCTCGAGACGCTGTACACCACTGGGGCAACGCCACCGGTCGACT
>JBDQKN010000265.1:0-2756 GCA_040263235.1 Ilumatobacteraceae bacterium | reverse complement strand
GTCCGGCTACGAGTGGAGCGCCATCGCCGATGCCAGAAGAGGCCGGGTGTTGTCTGTCGACAACGTCGGAGGAGACATCCGCATTGTTATCGAAGGAATCGCCGGTCGCCCTGGCGACTCAGAAGGGAAACATTGATGTTCACTGGAATCGTGGAGGAGATCGGCCGCATCGAACGGTTCGACGGCCAACGAATGAGAATCGCTGCGACAACCGTGCTTGAAGACGCCCACATCGGCGACTCGATTGCAGTCAACGGTTGCTGTCTCACTGTTGTGTCGCTCGACGATGGAGCATGGGAAGCCGACCTGTCGGCGGAGACCGTTCAGAGAACCGCGTTCGGAAATGTTGCTGATGGTCACAACGTCAATCTTGAACGTGCTGTCATGGCCTCACAGCGCCTTGGTGGACACATCGTCCAGGGTCACGTCGACGCGGTTGGCGTCGTCGTGGAGCCAGTCCCAGATTTGGCCGTTCAAGTGCCCTCCGACTTAGTGCGTTACCTCGTGGAGAAAGGATCGGTGACGGTCAATGGAGTCAGCCTCACCGTGGTTGACATCGTGAACGACGTCTTCACCGTCGCCGTCATCCCCCATACTGCCGAGGTAACCACACTCGGGGCCCTCCAATCGGGCGACCGCGTCAATCTCGAAGCTGACGTCATCGCAAAGTACGTCGAGCAAATGCTCGCACCCCACCGTCAACCAGCCTCAGACAATGCCGACCCCCAAGGAGCACTATGAACTCGGCCCCCGAATCCAGCGACTCAACGCCCGAGACGCTTCGGCTCGACTCCGTCGAGTCAGCGATCGAAGCAATTGCCGCCGGCGGAATCGTCGTCGTTGCCGATGATGAGGACCGAGAGAACGAAGGCGATCTCATCATGGCTGCTGATGCGGCGGACGAATCTGCCATCGCGTTCTTCGTTCGCCACACCTCGGGCGTGATCTGTGCATCTCTCACCGGAGAGCGATGCACAGACCTCAGACTGCCGTTGATGGTGCCCCCCATGGCCAACAGCGAGTCGCAAGGAACCGCGTTCACCGTCACCGTTGACCTTCGCACCGGCACCTCAACGGGAATTTCGGCATCGGATCGAACAGCGACGATTCGGGCGCTAGCCGACCCGAAGGTACCGGCCGAGGAGTTCAATCGGCCGGGTCATATCTTCCCGCTTCAAGCGAGGCCGGGTGGTGTACTCAAACGCGCAGGCCACACCGAAGCCGCTATCGATCTCGCCACTCTCGCCGGCCGCGCCCCAGCCGGTGTGCTTTGCGAACTTGTCAACGAAGACGGCACGATGATGAGAGGGCCCGAACTCAGACAATTCGCCGATGAGCACGGGCTCCCGTTCATTTCAATTGCCGACCTCATCCGGTATCGGCGCAAGAGCGAGAAGCTCGTCATTCGATCAGCGGAGGCACGAGTGCCCACCGAGTTTGGTGATTTCCGGTGCCACGCTTTTCGAAGCGTCGTCGACGGCGAGACGCATCTGGCCTTCGTTCAGGGCGACGTGACCGACAACGAGGACGACGCCGTCCTCGTTCGGGTTCACAGCGAGTGCCTCACGGGCGATGTCTTCGGAAGCGTCAAATGTGACTGTGGTCCGCAACTCACCGAATCCATGAGAAGGATTTCAGAGGTTGGCCGTGGCGTGCTCGTGTACCTGCGCGGACACGAGGGTCGAGGGATAGGGATCAGCCACAAACTGCGGGCGTACGATCTTCAGGATTCGGGCCTTGACACTGTCGACGCGAATCTGGAACTCGGACTCCCTGTCGACTCACGAGAGTATGGAATCGGCGCTCAGATCTTGGTTGACCTCGGCGTCCGCCGCCTCAGACTCCTGACGAACAATCCGGCAAAGTATGGAGGCCTCGAAGGGTTCGGAATCTCGATCGAGGGCCGTGAGCCGCTGCATGTGGCAGTACACCCGGAAGCCGAGAGGTACATCCGAACAAAGCGTGAGCGCATGGGACACCTGATCCCCGACGATGTTTTCCCGACAGCAACGGAGGAATCATGAGCACCAACCTCACCTCGGGCACCACGCCACAACTCGACGGGAGCGGACGACGGATTGCTCTTGTCTGCGCTCGATTCAATGACCTCATTGTTGATCGACTTGAAGGTGGTGCACGACGGGCACTTATCGATGCAGGTGTCGCAGAGGCCGACATCACGGTGATTCGAGTGCCTGGCGCCCTTGAGGTCCCTCTGGCCATACGTGCGGCTGTGGATACCGCACGATTTGATGCCGTTGTAGCCCTTGGCGTTGTACTTCGCGGAGACACCTACCACTTCGAGGTTGTCTCAGACCAGAGTGCCGCTGGGATCATGCGGGTCGCGCTCGACACCGGCGCCGTCATCACCAACGGCATCCTCACAGTTGATACCGAGGAGCAAGCCGATGAACGAGCCGGGGATGACGACAGCAACAAGGGCGCCGACGCCGCGAGGGCCGCACTCGAGATGTTGATGGTCCTGAACGAACTAGTGAACTGACCCGCGCAGTGGGGTTGACCTAGGTGACCGCACCTAACATGGAACCATGGTTCAGCCTCACGAATTTGGCCCAATGTTTGAGGACTTCGAGGTGGGCGGGACCATTCCCCCACTTCCGTCCGTGACCCTGACCGAGGCAGACAACACTTGGTATCGGGCAGTTACCGGAGATCAGCACCTTCCGACTGCAGACCGTGGCGTCTACAACACCGTGTCAGGGTCAAGCGGGCGTCTCGCCAATCCGGGTCTTGTC
>JBDQKN010000264.1:0-2783 GCA_040263235.1 Ilumatobacteraceae bacterium | reverse complement strand
GCGATTGAACACCTCACCCAACGGGTAGCCGCCGCCGGCGACGAGACAATCTGGCTCAGCAAGTCCAAAATCGGGTCAGTTCTTGGCTGCGAATTTCACCACCTTCATCCCGCAGAGTTCGTCTGGAACGCGGCCCTAGCAGCGGGAACCGTCGCCCACCGGGCGATTGAACTGCTGGTTGGTTGGCGAGGGGAACCGATCCCGGCGACGCTGGTCGCCGAGGCGATCGAACGACTCATCGACGCACCCGGCAACATCGGTGACTGGTTAGCCCAGATGTCTGAAGCCGACCGGGCTGATCTCGTCAACGCCGCCGTCGACCGAGTGGTGAAGTTCACCGAGTCGTTCCCGCCACTCGACATGCGATTCATCCCGGTCGCCGAGTCATCGGTTCGTTGGCCCGAAAAAGGCGCGATCGTCTTGGCGGGCAAGACCGACCTCACGCTTGGCCGAGCCGAGAACGGCGAAGCCCGAAAAGTCATCATCGATCTGAAAACCGGAGGGATGTGGCCCAATCACCTTGACGACCTCCGGTTCTACGCCCTACTCGAGACCATGCGGATCGGGATTCCTCCCCGCAAGATCGCCGGTTTTTATCTCGATGCGGGGCGAGCGGTCGTGGAGGACGTCACTATCGACACGCTGCGTTCCGCCGCTCATCGAACCCTCGACGCCCTCGGTCTCGCTGTCGAGCTGCTTGAGGGCCGAGAACCCGTGCGGCGACCGCAGGCCTCATGTCGTTGGTGCCCACACGCCGATGACTGTGAGCCGGGTAGCGCCTGGTTGGCTGAGCAAGCAGAGGCGATGGACTGATCAGGAGATGACTCGGACGACGTCACCGAAATCGAGGTGATCCCAGATTCGTTCGGCGTCCTCAGGCAGGGCCCGGATACATCCGTTCGAATCGCCGCGCAGTTCCTCGGTGCCGACCGAGTCGAGTGGCTGGACGTATTCGCCATCGGGATATATCGGCACCGAGTGGAACCCGACCCTGGCGCCCTGGTACTTGCCATAGGTGAACACCACGAAGTTGCTCATCTCCGAATATGACCCTGTGAGGATTGACGACGCTTCACGATCTTTCTGCTCAACCTCGTAGTCGCCGGGATCTGGCTGATCCCATGCAGTGGTCACCGGGAACACATGAATGATCTCGTCATCTGCGCAGAGCCAAGACCGTTGGAACTCTCGGTCGATCACCGCAGCAGTACCGATGTCCTCGCAGGTCGCCGTATCAGGCTCGGGCGGGGGCGGAGTGACCCACAGTCCAAGGAGGTCCGTCGTCTGCCGACCAGCGATTCCGTCGACGACCACTCCGGTTGCTGGATCGAGATTCGCCTGGAAATCACGGACCGCGATCCGGGTGGCATCATCGAATACGCCATCAGGTAGTCCGTTGAACAACCCAGCAGCATTCAGGTGACGCTCCAAACAACGAACTTCTTCAGAGGTCGAGCCGGCGCTGAGCGTCGATGAAATTGAACAATCACCTGGGCGAACCGGTGCGGTAGTGGTGGTGGTCGTGGACGGAGGGATCGTCTCAACGGCGGTAACAGGACTTGGCGGCTCGGTGACTACGACAACACTGGTCGACGTTGCCGCCTCGGCGATCGAATCGACCGACGACCCCCCACAGGAAGCGAGAGCGAGCGAAAGCGCAAGCGCCGAGGCGCTAACGGCCACTGAAGACCGACTCATGGACGGTGAGCGTAACCCGCGGCCAGTACAGATGTCACCGTGACATGAAGGCCACCGGAGTCCCAAGACCTGCATCTCGGCTCACTGTGGCTATCCAGCGTCCCGGCTGCACCGCCTCACGAGGTGTGCCAACGAGACCCCCAGCAGAGTCGACAAATGCATCCAGGTCGTCAACGGTAATAACGAACCCCCACCACTGCGGTTCCAGAACACCAGGTCGATCGACTACCTCGATGATCAAGCCGCCCCGACCCAGGCGATGGAATCCTTGTCGAAACCCTCCAGCGTCACGGATCCTCTTCAACTCGAAGCCCGTCACCCGTCCGACCTCAGCGCACGTTCGATCTAAGTCGTCGGTGTTAAGCACCAGGTGATCGACGCTGAGCGGGCAGGCAACCGGCTGAATCGACTCGATCACCGAAGCCATGGCAATTCCATCGAGGGTGGAATCAAACGCTGGGTCAACGGCCAACATGACATAGCCCGGCGGCACATCGCCACCGGGCCAGATCACCGGACAATTCGAGGTGAGGAGAATCGACCCATCGACAGTGTCGACCACCGGGAGCCCAATGGCTCGCCAGGGGTCAGGGTCGCCTCCAACGACGAGCTGCACCAACGGTGCATCACTCGTCGACATAAGGAATGGGTCAGCCTCGACCCATGTTTGGACGCTTGCCATGGTTCGCTTTTGAGCGACGCAGGCGGGCCTTGCGCTTCTTCGTCTTCTTCGACATAAGAACGGGAGTCTATGGAGCACAAGTCCCGCTCCCACCGGGGATTCTCCGCCTGCGCTGCGTCGAGCCCCGCTATCTGCAGCTCCACAAGGGGAATACATCTGAACGGCGAAGCGTTGCACCCATCGACGAAGCCGAAGGACGGCCCATCTAATCGCTAGGAGTTACCGAAATGAGCACCACCGCCCTCACCATGGAGTCTTTCGAAGACACCGTCACCGCCGACGGCATCACTCTCGTTGACTTCTGGGCGGAATGGTGCGGGCCCTGCAAGATGTTCGCTCCGGTCTTCGAGCAGACGAGCGACGAGAACCCCGACGTCACCTTCGCCAAGGTCGATACCGAGGC
>JBDQKN010000263.1:0-2784 GCA_040263235.1 Ilumatobacteraceae bacterium | reverse complement strand
GTGCCGGCGTAGTCCTGAAGGAATTTCTCAAGCCAGAACACGCTCTCGGCATCGAGGTGGTTCGTCGGTTCGTCGAGGAGAAGTAGGTCGGGTCGGCTGAGAAGGAGTCGGCATAGCGCAACTCGTCGGCGCTCACCGCCCGACAGCGTGGCGACGTCTGCATCGTCTGGAGGGCAGCGCAACGCATCCATGGCAATCTCGACGTTTCGGTCGAGGCTCCAAGCGTCGGCTGCAGCGATCTTGTCCTCAAGCTCGGCCTGTTCTTTGCCGATCTTGTCGTAGTCGGCGTCGGGATCGGCCCACTTAGCCATGACGGCGTTGTACCGATCGATTAGAGATTGCACCTCGGCGACGCCATCCATGACATTGCCACGAACATCCTTGTCGGGATCGAGCTCCGGTTCTTGGGCGAGGTATCCGACGCTGAATCCAGGGGTCAATCGGGCTTCGCCGGAGAAACCATCGTCGAGCCCGGCCATGATCCGAAGCAGGCTCGATTTGCCCGAACCGTTTGACCCGATGACGCCGATCTTCGCCCCCGGATAGAACGACAACGAGATGTTCTCGAGGACCGTCCTATCCGGGGGGTAGTGACGTGCGAGCTTGTGACAGGTGTAGATGAACTCGTGTGCCATGCGTTGTCGAGACTAACGCCGGGCACCAGTCGCCACCCCTCGAGTCAGCCGACGACAGTCAGGGTGCCGGTCATGCCGGCATTGAGGTGACCGTCGAGGGCACAGATGACCTGATACTCGCCGGGCTCGTCGATGGTGAATGTCGCTGTCTCGGTTTCACCGGGCGGCACCTTCTCAAGTTCGGTGAGGACGATCTCTTCGCTGAACTCGTCCTCGCTGGTGATGTGGACGCCCTTGTTGAGAATCGCCCACTCGTGTTCCACCATGCCACCGTTGGTGAAGGTCAGGTTGAATTCGCCAGCTGGGACCGTCCAGTTCGCAGGGCCGAATTTGAAGTCCTCGGCTGTGATCTTCAGATCCTTGGTTGGTGCTGCCCCGTTCCCATCGTCTCCACATGCCGTTGTGACCAGCAGGAGGGCGGTGGCGAGTATCACGGTTCTTAACTTCATGTCATCTCCATTTCGTTCTGAATTAATAGGGAGAGGGGGCGTCATGAGATAGCAGGTACGGCTCACGACATGTTGAGGGTGAATACCAAGTCGTGAATCGACGGGCGAGCTTCGTTCTTCCGGTGGTGTCAGTTCGATTCGTCGTAGCATCGCCACCCATGACGACGCCGGCCTTCACGTCAGGCAGTGACGAGTCGGCGCTCCGTCTGCTCGACTGGATCTCACTGGCTGCACCCGGCTTGATATGGGGTTCAAGCTTCTTCCTGATCGCTGAAGGGTTGGAGACTTTCCATCCGGCCTTTATCGGCTGGTTTCGGATGATTGTCGGCCTCGGAGTTCTCAGCGTCTTTCCGGCGAGTCGGCGGCGTGTGGAGGCTGCTGCACGGACTCGATTGTGGGCCCTCGGCCTGTTTTGGATGGCTGCACCGCTGACCTTGTTCGCCTTCGCGCAGGACCGGATCACCTCGAGCCTTGCAGGGATGCTCAACACCCTGAATCCGGTGCTGACTGTCCTTGTCGCCTTCCTGTGGCTTGGACGTCGACCTGGGCTGCAGCGGGTGATCGGAGTCAGTGTTGGGACGGTCGGCGGTGTGATGATCGCCGCACCAACGCTGGGTGCTGGATCATCGAGTGTCACCGGAATTCTGATGGCCTTCGCTGCTGTGTGTTGTTATGGAGTGGCGTACAACATCGCCGGCCCACTTCAACGCACGGTCGGCGCGATCCCAACCGTTCATCGGGCTCTCGCTGCAGCCGTTGTGCTCGCCACCCCGACCGGACTGTGGGGCCTGGCCGAGTCGTCGTTTTCGTGGCGATCGACTGGTGCAGTTGTCGTGTTGGGCGCCTTCTCAACCGGAGTTGCTTACGTCTGGATGGCGTGGAACGCAGGGCGGCTCGGTGTCGCTCGGGCAGCCACAACGAATTACATGATCCCGGTCGTTTCGATCCTGCTCGGTGTCGGGCTTCGAGGCGAGTCCGTGGCGATGCTCGCCCTGATAGGAACGCTGGTCACCGTGACCGGGGCATGGCAGGTGAACCGGTCGGCGTGACGACCTACGCTGGGCCCATGACACCCGACGTCGTCGATTTCATGTCACCCGATGCTCCGGCACGATTCACCGAGAGCCTGCGCACCACCGGATTCGCTGTGGTCACCAATCACCCACTGTCGTGGGAACTGGTGCAGAGCATTTACGCGGAATGGTCTGAGTTTTTCACGAGCGGAGCAGCGCAGGCCTACACCGTCGGCCCAGATAACCAAGAGGGCTACTTCCCACCAACCATCGCAGAGACTGCCAAAGGTCGGCAGATACGCGACCTCAAGGAGTTCTTCCATGTCTACCCGTGGAGCGAGATGTACCCGAAGGAGATGTCAGAGGACGCGTTGAGGTACCGCGAGATCGCCACTGATGTGGCGAGCACCCTGCTCGGCTGGGTTGACGCGCACCTCCCCGCCGAGGTGTCGCACCGGTTGTCGATGCCGGTTGCCCAGATGCTCGAAGGAAATACCCGCACCCTGCTTCGCATCCTTCGGTACCCACCCCTCGAAGGTGACGTGCCCGACGGTGCGGTTCGGGCTGCTGCTCACGAGGACATCAACCTGTTGACGGTGCTTCCAGCAAGCAACGAAACAGGCCTCGAGCTTCTCGGCGCAGACGGCGAGTGGTACGCGGTTCCGTGTGACCCAGGCTCAATTGCAG
>JBDQKN010000262.1:0-2784 GCA_040263235.1 Ilumatobacteraceae bacterium | reverse complement strand
CTCCACCATGGGGCTGCAGCGCAGCGGTCGCCTGGAGAAGATCATCTCCATGGAGCACTTCCACGACTACGGCAAGTTGATGTTCGCCTTCACGTTCTTCTGGGCCTACATCGCCTTCAGCCAGTACATGCTCTACTGGTACGCCAACATCCCCGAGGAGACGGCCTGGTTCCTCCTGCGGAGCGACCCTTCCGAACTTGGGTTCCTTCCAGACGGTGAGCGGGTGCAAGAAGGGGCGGCGCCACCACTTCTCTCCGGTACGCCCTATCGGGTGGCTCTTCGCAGCAGGTTCTTCTTCACAGTCTCCATCGGCTACGTGCTGTCTCTCGGGTCTCAGGTTGGTGGAATTCAGCAACTGGTCAAGTTGGCAGAGGAGAGAACCACAGCATCAACCGCGGCTTTTGCCACCCTGGCGTTGGCGATCACCTCGATCATCGCTCGTCTACTCGGCGGGAAGGTCTTCCCTCGATATCCCTTGGCGCGTGTGATTGCCGTGCTGTCGTTCTTCCAGATGATCGCCCTGGCCGGTATGGGTCTGTCGACCTCTGCCGTCATGCTGTTCGCCTTCATCATTCTGTTTGGGGCGACGGTTGGAAACATCTTGATGATGCAACCCCTGCTTATTGCAGAGCGGTTCGGAGTGCGTGAATATCCGAGGCTGTTCAGCCGAACGCAGTTCATCAGCTTGTTCGGGACTGCCGGAGGCCCTTGGCTACTCGGATGGCTGCACGATGTAGCTGGGGGCTACGAAACCGCCTACTGCGTTGCTGGGGTGCTTTCCTTCATGGGGGTGGTGGTATTCGTTATCGGTGGCCCGGCAGAGAATACGAGTGACCACACCGATGGGTCGCAGTAACGCCCAGTGATGCTCAGCGCTGAGTGCCAACCTTGAGGTCTTTGAATGGCACGTTCGTGTCAACGGAAATGTCTCGAGGAAGGCCGAGAACCCGGTCGCCAATGATGTTGCGCTGGATCTCATCGGTTCCGCCTGCAATTCCCGACTGCAGCGAATTGAGCATCGTGAGGTTCAACTGCTCCTCAGCCGAGTCGGTGCCGTCCCACGCAACGCTGGCAGGGCCTGCGATGTTCTGGGCGATCTCTCGGAACCGTCGCGCAATGATCGATCCGTAGAGCTTGCCAAGGGAACCGCCGGGTCCCGGGGCCTTACCAGCCTTCATCTCGGCACGGTTGCGCATGGCAACCATCGACTTGGTGGTTTCCATCGCGTAGATCTGCATCAGTTCATCACGGACAACTCGATCGTCGAGACTGCCCGCCTTCTCGGCCCACTTCACCAAGATGTCGTACATGGGTTGAGCGATCTTGCCGGCGCCCAATGATCCGATTGCAACCCGTTCGTACATGAGCATGGCGGTCGCTTGGCGCCACCCGTTGTTCATCTCGCCGAGCAAGTTGTCGGCGGGGATTCTGACATCGGTGAAGAAGACCTCGTTGAAGTGTTTGCCGCCATCGATCTGGTTGATGGGCCTGATCTCGACACCCGGACTCTTCAAATCGACGACGAACATCGAGATTCCAGCGTGCTTGACCTGCTCGGCATCAGTACGAGCGATGATGACGCCATAGTCAGACACGTGGGCCAAGGTGGTCCAGACCTTCTGACCATTGAGAACCCACTCATCTCCGTCGCGCTCGGCCTTGGTCTGAAGACTCGCCACATCACTCCCGGCGCCAGGCTCGGAGAACATCTGGCACCACACGGTGCGTGCCGCAATGTTGTCGGGCATAAAGCGACGCTTCTGATCGTCGGTTCCGAACTCGTTCAGAACGGGGAGACACATGCCATGGCTAATGACGAGTTCGCCCGTCATCTGGGGGAACTCTTGAGCAACCTGTCGATAGACCCGCTCATGATCGAGACTGAGACCAGCGCCGCCGAATTCGCTTGGATATGGAATTCCTGCAAGGCCGGCCTCTGCGAGCTGGCCCTGGAATGCTCGAGCGGCTTCGAGGTTCCGACCCTTGCCGCTTGACGTATGTGCAGCGAGGAACTCTCGAACCTTGGCTGCGAACTCCTCGGCTTCCTGGGGTGACAGTGTGCTCATGGTGTCTCCATTTCTCAGCGAACTCTTGATCTAACGGTGACACAGCCGAGGCCTGAGGTGCGAATCCAGAGAGACACTCCGAATGATGGAACTAAGGTGACCTTGTGTTCATTGAGTCCGATGATGCTCTCCGTGGAACCTTCCTGTTTGATGATTTCGTCGATGCCTTCGCCTTTATGACCAAGGTGGCCCATATCGCGGAGGAACTCGGCCATCATCCCGACATGTCCATCTCGTGGAACCAGGTGACGATCGAGTGTTCGACTCACGATGCCGGAGGCGTGGTAACCGACCGAGATCATGACCTAGCGCGGCGAATTGTGGCGGCGCGGTGATGGTTGGCGATCAACACCCAAACGTTGACCGCGTCGTTGCAGCCGCGCTAGAGCGAGGGATCGAGATCGAGCCTCGTTCATTTCCCGATGGCACCCGAACGGCGCAGGAGGCTGCTGACGCGATTGGTGTCGCGCTCGGCCAGATCGTAAAGAGTCTTATCTTTGGCGTTGACGGAGAGATCGTTCTCGCATATGTGAGTGGCGCGAATCAACTGGACGAGGTGAAATTGGCTTCTGCAGCAGGGGGTCTGACCTGTCAGCGCGTTGACGCAGATGCTGTGAGAGCTGCGACCGGCTTCCCGATCGGAGGCGTGCCGCCGTTTGGTTTGGAAACCCAACTGAGAATTTTCGTCGACCCCGACCTGTTGCAGTACGACGAGGTG
>JBDQKN010000261.1:0-2794 GCA_040263235.1 Ilumatobacteraceae bacterium | reverse complement strand
GGCTACGCCGAGGAGTACGCAGTCAGCCGACTTTTCGTCGACGCTCGAGTTCTTTCGATCTTCGAAGGAGCCGATGAGACGCTCTGCCTCAAGGTCATCTCTCGACGCCTCGAAGCCTGAGAGATCAGGCGAGGAGGGCGAGGAGATCGGTCAGCGACCTGAGGCGAGGGAAGTCGGCACCAGCATGGTCATCGAAGGGGTCGAGCAGAATCGGGTGCAGCCCAGCAGCGCTGGCTCCACCGACGTCCATCGTCACTGAATCTCCGATGTAGAGCACCCTCGATCGTTCTGACTCTGTGTGGTGGACGAGTGCAAAATCAAAGATCCGAGGATCTGGCTTGGCAACACCCACCACATCTGAGTCGACGACGACCCGCATCGATGTGCCAGACCCGGCTCCCACCTGACAGATTCCGGTGTGGGCGAGAACCCATTCGATCTGCCCAGCGGCGTTGCTCACAACCGACATCGGCAGCCCGATTTCAGCAAGACCGGTCAATGCCTTAACACTGTCGGCGATCGGCCAACGCCAGAGATCAGCAGACCGAGTGCGCCCAAGCAACTCCCCTGCTCGGTCAACGAGCTCCGAATCCACCCCAACCGAGGAGACATACGCCCTGTCGTAGGCACTCCAATCGGACTCCCCAGACTCGGCCCGAGACTTTGCGGCCATCCCCGAGTAATGGGCCCGGCAGTGCGCCTCAAGGTCTACTGATCCACCATACGGAGCAAGGAGCGGAGCGATGACCGTCGGATCTGGAAGAACCAAAATCCCACCGGCATCAAAGAAAATTGCGTCGACTCCCCCCTCAGGAATTATCGAGAGGTTCATCGCAACACCGAGGGCAGGCTGCGCTCCACGTAGCGCCCATGCCCAACTCGACCAACGAAACGATCGCCCTCCACGATGACCGACCCCCGACTGATGACCGTCTCAACGGCCCCGTCAACAACAAAGCCCTCGAAGGCAGAGTGGTCCATGTTCATGTGATGTTTCCCTCCAATGCCAATGGTCGTTGTCGCCGTCGGATCCCAGATCACGATGTCTGCATCGGCACCGGGCACGATCTCCCCTTTTCGCGGATGCATGCCGAAGAGCCGGGCCGGTGTCGTACAACAGGTTTCCACCCATCTCTCAAGAGTGATCTCTCCGTTGACAACACCTTGATACATCAACTCCAGCCGGTGCTCCACACCCCCAATTCCATTCGGAATCGCCGTGAAATCCTCTGCACCGAGCTCTTTTTGGTCCTTGACGCAAAACGGACAGTGATCGGTGGATACAACAGCAAGGTCGTCGTTACGAAGGCCAGTCCAGAGGTCTCGCTGGTGGTGATCATGGCTGGAGCGAAGCGGCGTTGAACAGACGAACTTCGCTCCTTCCATTCCAGGCCGCGACAGATGTTCCTCAAGGCTGAGCCACAGGTATTGAGGACAGGTTTCGGCGAAAACGTTCTGCCCTCGGTGGCGGGCCCGCGCCACCTCCTCAAGCGCGTGCGAAGCCGACAGATGAACGATGTAGAGCGGTGCATCTCCAGCAACCTTGGCAAGTTGCACCGCCCGATGCGTCGCCTCACCCTCCAACTCAGGGGGGCGGGTAAGCCCATGGAATATCGGCTCCGTCTCCCCGCGCTCACGTGCCTGCGCCCGCAATACATCGATTGCGATTCCATTCTCGGCGTGCATCATGGTCAGCGCACCAAGAGCGCCGGCCACCTGCATTGCACGCAAGATCTGGCCGTCGTCTGAGTAGTAGGTGCCTGGATAGGCCATGAACAACTTGATCGAGGTGATCCCCTCGCGCTCGATGAGCCGGCGCACCGACGCCAGAGAATCAGCATCCACTCCGCCAATGGTCTGGTGAAAGCCGTAATCGATCGCACAGTTGCCTGCTGCCTCTGCATGGCGCTCCTCCAGACCATCCATCACCCGCTGCCCGACTTGCTGAGAGGCAAAGTCGACGATCGTGGTGACGCCACCCCAGGCGGCAGCGATGGTGCCCGTCTCAAAGGTGTCCGACGAGGTGGTCGTCCCCATCGGGAGCTGCATATGCGTGTGTACATCAACGCCACCCGGAATCACGTAGCGACCGACTGCATCGATAGTTCGATCAGGATCGAGACCCAGGCGAGAGCGTGAGCCAGAGGCCATCACCGCCAGAATCTGCTCGCCGTCGATCAGGACGTCGGCTTCCCACCTCCCTGTTGGGGAGACCACGGTTCCATTCTCGATCAGGATGCTGGCCACCCGCCGGAGCGTAGTTCCAGTCGATGGAATCAGATCGCCGAGGTGCGCAACAGTTCAGATGCCAAGGGGCACTCCGGCCCTTCAATCCGATGCTCCACGGATTTCAGTTCAACAAGGCGGGGCCCGTCGCCACGATTGCTCGCACCCTTGAACACGTGTGGAAGGAACTCGCTATGCACACGATGTCCGGCGTCGCAAACCAACCTGACGGGTCGGCCAGTCGTCTCTGCTTCGTCGAGGTGGTGAGTCCACGGGGAGAGCACAATCGCTGTGTCATTGCTTGCAGCCCAGATTGGAACAGACAAACCGTCATGGTCAGGC
The DNA here is from genome assembly GCA_040263235.1 of Ilumatobacteraceae bacterium. GTDB lineage: Bacteria > Actinomycetota > Acidimicrobiia > Acidimicrobiales > Ilumatobacteraceae > Casp-actino5. Next base: position 226 of record JBDQKN010000261.1, on the reverse strand, counting down.
TCGACCGCTGGTTGCCCCTCGAGGATGTCAACAATCTCATATGCCCGGGACAGCACATCGGGAGCGGTCACCAAACGAGCAGCCGACCACCACAGCGGCGCAGCGTCTGGGCGATGTTCGAGCATTCGACGAGCAGCCAAGACGAGCTCTGGGCCGAAGAAATTCCATTCAGCGACTGCACGGGAGAACTCCAGTGCCAACTCGTCGGCCGGCATTCGCTGATGCC
>JBDQKN010000260.1:0-2798 GCA_040263235.1 Ilumatobacteraceae bacterium | reverse complement strand
GAGCGTCCGCTGCCGGTGTCTGGACACGCGGTGATGCAGAGCGAGATCGTTGCGATGTACGACAAGGGCAAGGCGGCGGTGGTGGTGACCGAGACCGCGCTGACCGACGATTCCGGTGTGCTCTGTCGCCTTCGATCCTCGGCATTCATTCGGGGAGCGGGCGGTTGGGGCGGCGATCGCGGTCCGTCTGGCCCGGTGAACACCCCGCCGGATCGTGAGCCTGACCACCTCGTTTCGCTGTCGACCGCACCCGACCAGGCCTTCACCTACCGGTTGTCCGGTGATCGCAATCCGCTGCACACCGATCCGGCTTTTGCCGCTCGCGGAGGGTTCCCGACGCCGATCCTGCACGGCCTGTGCTCCTATGGGTTCACCGGCCGAGCACTCCTGCATGCGCTCTGTGGTTCTGACCCGTCTCGGTTCCATCACATCGAGGCGCGCTTCGCATCCCCTGTTATTCCGGGCGACACGCTGAACATCAGAATCTGGACGACTGGGGAGGGCGAGGCACTCTTCACGACCTCGGTAGGCGACCGCACAGTCATCGACCAGGGCCTCGTCCGCCATAGCTGAGAGGCAGTCATGTCAATCGATCCGCGTTCGATGTTTCGAACCTTCCGCTCGGTAGTCAGGTTTAAGCCGATCGAGTTAGATCCGGTTGAGCGTCGACTGTCGTCCTCGGCAACAGTCGACGATCTGCGTCGGATTGCTCGCCGCAGGCTGCCGCGCGGAGTTTTCGACTACATCGACGGCGGGGCAGAGGATGAGCGAACCCTCGAGCGGAACTCAGCCTCGTTCGCGCGCCTCGGCTTCCGTCCGAATGTGCTGAGAGATGTCAGCGAACTCGATCCGTCGGTGGACTTCATGGGCCGACGGCTTCCAATGCCCCTGATGCTCTCGCCAACCGGCTACACGAGAATTACGAACTCCGAGGGAGAACTCGCTGTTGTTCGAGCGGCTCACCGAGCCGGCCTTCCGTATTCGCTGTCGACGATGGCCACGAGGTCGATCGAAGAGGTGCGAGCAGCATCTCCCGATGCGGACCTGTGGTTTCAGGTCTACACATGGAGAGATCGAGGTCTGGTTGCCGAGTTGGTGGCACGAGCCAAAGCAGCGGGGTACCGGGGCCTCTGGCTCACGGTCGACACGGCTGTTCTTGGGCGCCGTGAGCGTGATGTCCGCCGCGGGTACACCATCCCACCAAAGATTGGTCCTGGAACAATTCTCGATGGCATTCTCCATCCCGGTTGGACCTACGACTTCATCACTCACCCGCCGATCATGTTTGCCAATGTTGTTGGCCATGACGGGCACGACGAGGATGGCACCGACCCGATCTCGCTAGCCGAGCACGTCATGCGAAGTTTCGACCAGCGCCTTTCTTGGGACGATGTTGAGTGGCTTCGGTCGCTCTGGGACGGTCCAATCGTTCTGAAGGGTATTCAACGAGTCGACGATGCTCTTCGCGCTGTTGATGCCGGTGTTGAGGGCATTGCGCTGTCGAACCATGGCGGTCGACAGCTCGACGATGCGCCGTCGCCGGTTGAATTGATCGAGCCGGTGGCAGCGGCGGTCAAGGGCCGTGCCACCATCATCTGCGATGGCGGGATCAGACGTGGTAGCGACATCGTGAAGGCGCTCGCTCTCGGCGCGGATATGTGCTCGATTGGTCGGCCGTATCTCTATGCGATGGGAGCTGCAGGGGAGCGCGGTGTGGACCATGTGCTGGACTTCATGCGTGATGGAATGCTGCGGACGATGGCGCTCTCAGGTCGTCGCAGCGTGGCTGAGATCGACCGAGATCTCGTCGAATGGCGGGTGTGAGAAGATCGCGGCATGCCGCTCGACCCCGCTGCTGCCCAATTCCTCCAGTTGTTGATTGACGCCGGTCGTCCGCCCATAGAGCAGACGACCCCCACCGAGGCGCGACTCGGTTCTGCAGCGATGGCGGTCTTCGCCGGCGAGGGAGCAGATGTGGCCTCAGTTGAGACCCGACATCTCGATGGCGTCCGATGCGAGGTCGTGACCCCTCATGGGTCCGGACCATTTCCGACGCTCGTCTGGTTCCACGGCGGGGGATGGGTCATCGGTTCTGCTGAATCGTCGGTGGGGCTCTGTCGTGATCTTGCGATTGCAGGTGGGTGTGCCGTGGTCTCCGTCGACTACCGCCTGGCGCCTGAGCACCGGGCGCCAGCTGCCCTGATGGACTGTTTGGCAGTTACATCCTGGGTGCTCGACCACGGCCGCGAGATCGGGCTCGACCCCAACCGAGTAGCGGTTGGTGGCGACTCTGCTGGGGGGAATCTTGCCGCGCTCGTCGCTCTCGAACTCGGTGACCGCCTCGTGCACCAACTCCTCGTGTACCCAGCGACCGACCTCACCTTGTCCACGCCATCTATGACAGAAAATGGTGCTGGATATCTGCTGTCAGCAGCGGGTATGCGTTGGTTTGTCGATCACTACCTCGCCGGTACCGGTATCGAGGCGAATGACCCGTCGGTCTCGCCGCTCTTTGCGGCACCCAGCAAAGTCGCTCGTACGGCGCCCGCCACGGTGATCACTGCAGAATTTGACCCACTCCGTGACGAGGGCGAGGACTACGCCCGTGCGTTGTCGCTCGCCGGTGTTCCTGTCGAATGCCGTCGATTCGACGGGCAGATCCACGCATTCTTCGGTTTGCGACTAGCTATCCCTGACGCGTCCGAGGCCATTGAATGGTCTGGTCGCCGACTTACTGCGTGCTTTGGATGATCGACCGGCGCCTCGGCACAATCTGGTCGACGAATTCGGTTGGATCT
>JBDQKN010000259.1:0-2804 GCA_040263235.1 Ilumatobacteraceae bacterium | reverse complement strand
GTTCGTGCCTGAGCGCCGTCGCTGACTCGAGGTCGCTTAGGAGCCCGCTGCGACGATGGCATCGAACTCAGACTCGGTGAGGGGCATGACCGACAGGCGATTTCCTCGTGCCAAGAGTTGACATTCGGCCAGTTGAGGCATCGAGCGCAAGACGTCAAGGGGTATGAACCGCAGGCGCTTCTTTGGTGCGAGAGTAACCCAGTCCCAACGGGGGTCATCGGGCGATGATTTCGGATCGAAGTACTTCGACGAGGGATCGAACTGGGTGGGATCGGGTTCCGCCTCCCGGGCAACCCTGGCGACGCCCGCGACTCCGGGCGGTGTCGCATTTGAGTGATAGAAGATCACGAGATCTCCCGTGCGCATGGCCCGCATGAAGTTGCGGGCTTGGTAGTTGCGGACTCCATCCCATCCCTCCCGCTTCACCTTGACGAGATCCTCGTACGAGAACACGTCGGGTTCGGACTTCATCAACCAGTGGGCCATGGTGACGACGCTAGTCATCCGCCATTACCGTCGGTTTGGTCATGGCGATCGATCCCTCCCGTATCACGATTCCGGTCGATCTACCGATCGCGGAGCGCGCAGAGGAACTCATTGCTGCGATCAGAGACCATCGGGTGATCATCGTGGCCGGTGAGACGGGGTCAGGTAAGAGCACCCAGTTGCCCAAGCTCTGTCTCGCGGCGGGACGAGGGACCAGCGGCATGGTCGGTCACACTCAGCCTCGGCGGGTCGCTGCCAGATCGGTGGCGGACCGGGTTGCAGAAGAACTCGGCGTCGAGCTCGGTGCTGAAGTGGGCTACTCGGTTCGCTTTACCGACCGAGCTAGCGACCTCACACAGATTCGCCTGATGACCGACGGGATCCTCTTGGCCGAACTCGGTCGTGACCCACAGCTTCGCCGATACGACACGATCATCATCGATGAGGCCCACGAGCGAAGTCTCAATGTGGATTTTCTCCTCGGGTATCTTCGGCGCCTCCTCGAACTGCGCGACGACCTCCACGTGATCGTCACCTCTGCCACGATCGAAACCGAGCGCTTCGCCGCTCATTTTCCCGACCGAGCCGGCAGACCTGCGCCGGTGTTTCTGGTGGAGGGAAGGACCTATCCGGTTGAGATCAGGTACCGCCCGCCGAGTGAGGAGGTCGACCAGGTGCAGGCGGTCATCGACGGAATCGCCGAACTCGATCGCGAAATCGATGGCGATGTGCTGGTGTTCCTGTCGGGCGAGCGCGAGATTCACGACACTGCCGATGCCATCAAGGACCGCAACTTGCCGCGTACCGAGGTTCTGCCGTTGTACGCGCGGCTCTCTCCGGCGGAGCAGCACCGCGTGTTCGCTCCACATCCCGGCCGTCGAATCGTCCTGGCTACGAATGTGGCCGAGACCTCAATCACGGTGCCCGGGGTTCGAGCAGTGATCGACACGGGTGCTGCCCGCATCAGCCGTTACTCGAAACGGTTGAAGGTTCAGCGGCTTCCGATCGAAGAGATCTCTCAGGCATCAGCGGCACAACGTTCCGGACGGTGTGGCCGTGTGGCGCCAGGAATCGCGATCCGTTTGTGGTCAGAGGAGGCTCATTCGGCCCGCCCAGAGTTCACCGAACCCGAGATCCTTCGGACAAATCTCGCCTCGGTCATCCTGCAGATGACCAGCCTCGGGCTCGGCGATGTGGCCGACTTCCCATTTGTTGAACCCCCCGATGCGGCGTCAATTCGAGATGGATACCAGTTGCTCATCGAACTCGGGGCAATCAGAACGACTGAACGCGGGGGCTATTCCCTCACCAAAACGGGACGTTCACTTGCCCGGTTGCCGGTCGATCCTCGGCTCGCGAGGATGATTCTTGAGGCCGACCGGCACGGCTGTGTCCGAGAGGTGTTGGTGATCGCTTCGGCGCTGTCGATACGCGATGTTCGCGAGCGTCCGCGCGATCTGGTTGAGCAGGCCGACGCGTTGCATCGTCGTTTCGAGGTGCCCGGATCAGACCTGATGTCGATCGTTGCCTTGTGGGACTATCTCCGTGATCGTCAACGTGAACTCTCCTCCAGCGCGTTCAGGCGTTTATGCCGTGATGAACACCTGAACTGGTTGCGTGTTCGCGAGTGGCGTGACTTGTATAGCCAGTTGCGCCAGGTTGCTGGCCAGATTGGCGTCCGTCCCGGCACTGAGGCTGGACATTCCGATCGCGTTCACCAGGCGGTGCTCACGGGTCTGCTCTCCCACGTTGGCCGACGTGAGGAACGAACCGGTAACCGACACGAACGTCAGCGTCGTGGGCCCCAACGAGCGACATATCTCGGTGCGCGCGGTTCAAGATTCGAGATCGCTCCTGGATCGGTGCTCACACGTCGCGGAGGCGACTGGGTGATGGCAGCAGAACTCGTGGAGACCGAACGACTGCTAGCCCGCCGAGTTGCAGTGATTGACCCCCGATGGATCGAATCGGCCGGCCGGCACCTGATCAAGTTCTCCCATGGAGACCCCGATTGGGATGCCCCCAACCTTCGGGCAACCGTGTTGGAACGGGCCACCCTCTATGGGCTCCCGGTGGTGGAGGGCCGACGGATCGCACTCGACCGAGTTGATCCTCGGCTTGCACGGGAATTGTTCATTGAACATGCACTGGTGCGAGGAGAGGCCGATACTGCATGGCTGGGACGACAACGGTTCCTGACGCGAAATCGCGATGTGTTGTCCGAACTCGGTTCGATGTCAGACCGGGTCCGGCGTGACGTCACACCCACCGATGACGACCTCGTTCGGTTCTACGCCGATCGGGTTCCCGATGAGGTG
>JBDQKN010000258.1:0-2822 GCA_040263235.1 Ilumatobacteraceae bacterium | reverse complement strand
GGTCTCGCTGCTCTAAATCAGCATTCGTCTGGGGGAGCTTCGTGTTTGGCTGACTCGACGAACATCATCGGGTCGACCGTGATGAAGAGCGCATCGGCCTCAGCTACGAGCTGACCGGTTTCGGCAACGGTGAGTTCACCCGTCATGGTGATCTTGCGTCCAGCTCGTTCTGTTGCCCGAACACGACACGACAATCTGGTGTCGAGCGGAGTTCCGGCTCGATACGTGATCGTAAGTCGACCGGTGAAGGCAGCTTCATCGATGACGCCGAGCACAAACCCGAAAACATCGTCGAACAGCGCCGCAACAATTCCGCCGTGGGATCGTCCCGGGGCCCCCTCGTGCGCAGCCCGCAAGGTCACCAGTGCCTCGATCTCGTCCCCGTGTCGATGGAGTTCGGTATCGAGTCCCCAGGGCGAGGCGCTTCCAGAAACTGGCCGATCGGCGTACGCATGGTCGATTGGCCCCTCGTCGTAGCGATGACGCCGATGGTCGCCGAAACTCGAAGGGTCGCGGCGGCGCGAGGTGCCGCGATCAAGCTCCTGGATCATTGATTCGATGCTCTCAGCGCATCGGTTGAGCAGGTCAGCTCCGGCTTGATGGCCGGCAAATGAGTGGCCAAGGTCTCGGATAGCAGTGCCTAGACGTGTTCTGGCTGCGTCATCTGGACCACCGGCCGGGTTATCGCTCACATTGCGAGATTGTCAGGTTCTGCGCTCGCGGCCCGCATCGGTGCCGCCGCCGCTGCGATTTTCAGGCACCAGCCTCATCGAGTGCTTGGGAGAGACTGTTCCATGCGAGGACCGCGCACTTGATCCGGACGGGGAACTTCACCACACCCTGTAACGCTTCCAAATCACCGAGTGGAGGGCTTTCGATCTGGTCATCGTGATCATGGTCCTCGATCGACATCATGTGTTTGAAGCGATGGATCATCGCTCGGGCCTCCGAGACCGGCCGACCGATCACCGCCTGGGTCATCATCGAGGCAGAACTCTGCGAGATTGAGCATCCTTGCCCGGCAGTTTTCACATTGGCGACGAGCCCATTCTCGACGAGCAGATGAAGGGTGATCTCGTCACCACAAAGCGGGTTGTGACCCTCGACGATGGTGGCGGGCGGTGCCTCAAGTTCCCCTCTATTGCGAGGATTCCGGTAATGGTCGAGGATGATCTCGCGGTAAAGGTCTTCAAGTCCGGGCACGTCTTCTCCTTGAATCAGAGTCCGAAGATGTCGGTAGCGCCGGCGAGCCCCTCGCACAGGGCGTCGACATCGCTGAGGTCGTTATAGAGGTAGAAACTGGCGCGCACGGTGGCATTGGCACCCATCTGGCGCATCAAAGGTTTAGCGCAATGGTGCCCGGCCCGCACACAGACATTGCGCTCGTCGAGTACTTGGCTCACATCGTGGGGGTGGAGGTCGCGAAAGGCAAAGCTGATGACCCCTCCACGCTCCTCGATATTCGTGGGCCCATGGATGGTGATGTCGGTACCGAACCGTTCGGTCAAGCGATCAAGGGCGTATCTGGTCAACTCCATCTCGTGACGCCTCACCTCGACCATGCCGATTTCGTTGAGATAGTCGACTGCTGCGCCAAAACCGATTGCCTCAACGATGCCCGGTGTGCCGGCTTCGAACTTTGCAGGCACCGGAGCGCAAGTGAAGCTCTCAAGGCGAACATCATCGATCATGTTCCCACCGCCGAGGAGCGGTGGAATCACGTCAAGAATTTCGGGGCGTCCCCAGAGGGCACCGATGCCCGAGGGTCCGAGCATCTTGTGGGCCGAGAACGCACAGAGGTCGGCTCCCATCGAGACAACGTCGGTAACCGAATGAGGCACCGACTGGCATGCATCGACCATGGCAATCGCCCCGGCACGGTGGGCGGCGTCACAGAGCAGTGGGATCGGATTCAGCGTCCCGAGCACGTTGCTCATCGCAGTCACCGACAGCACCTTGGCTCCTTCAAGAAGTTGATCAAGGTTCCCGAGATCGAGGTGTCCATCCGGCGTGAGCGGAATCCACCTGATCTCAATTCCGCGCTCGGCAGCCATCATCTGCCACGGGACGATGTTGGCATGATGTTCCATGTGGGTCAGAACGACTGCGTCGCCTGTCGAGAGTTGGGCTCTCGACCAGCCTTGAGCGAACAGGTTGAGGGCCTCTGTTGCGTTTTTCGTGAAGACAACCTCATTCGGCGATGAGGCGCCAATAAAGCGGGCCACTTTCTCGCGAGCCTCTTCGTACGCGTCGGTGGCTGCGGCGGCCATTCGGTATGCGCTGCGGTTGATGGGCGCATAGGTCTCGCGCATGAACGTCGACATAGCGTCGATGACCTGCTGCGGCTTCTGCGAGGTGTTGGCAGAGTCGAGGTAGATGACTCTGCTGTCGTCAATCTGGCGATTGAGAAAGGGGAAGTCGTCCCTGAGACGATTGATGTCGATCACACCGCGCTCCGGAACGAGTCGTACCCCTCGCGTTCGAGGCGCTCTGCCAGTTCCATGCCACCACTTGAGATGATCCGCCCATCCATCATGACGTGCACATGATCAGGGGTGACCTCGTCGAGGAGGCGTTGATAGTGGGTAATGAGGACGACGCCCATCTCCGGTCGGTCGGCTCGGACCTCGCGTATCCCGGAGGCAACGATTCGAAGGGCGTCGATGTCGAGGCCGGAGTCGGTTTCATCAAGGATCGCAATCTCAGGTTCGAGAATCGCCATCTGCATGACTTCGTTGCGCTTCTTCTCGCCGCCTGAGAAGCCCTCGTTGAGGTAGCGGTCGACGAACGATGAATCCATCCCGAGACGCTTCATCCAATCC
>JBDQKN010000257.1:0-2839 GCA_040263235.1 Ilumatobacteraceae bacterium | reverse complement strand
GATCGAGATCGATGATCTTCACCCACAGCTCCTCGCCCGGGGTGACGATGTCTCCCGGATTCTCAACATGGTGCGCCGACATCTCCGAGATGTGCACGAGCCCCTCGATGCCGTCGCCAACCTGGACGAAGGCGCCGAACTGTACGAGCTTGGTAACACGCCCGTAGACGAGCTGACCAACCGCATGGCCTTCGGCGAACTCGGCCCATGGATCCTGCTGAGTTGCCTTCAAGCTGAGGCTGATGCGCTCGCGACTGAAATCGACGTCGAGAACCTGAACCGTAACGGGATCGCCCACAGCGACGACCGAACCGGGGTGATCGACATGCTTCCAGGAGAGCTCGCTCACGTGGATGAGGCCATCCATTCCGCCCAGATCGACGAAGGCGCCGAAGGACACGACGGACGAGATGGTTCCGGAGCGAACCTCGCCCACCTTCAGGTTCGTGAGGAAGCTGTCGCGGGTCTCCTTCTGGTTCTCCTCGAGGAAGGCGCGACGGGACAGGACCACGTTGTTCCGGTTCTTGTCGAGTTCGATGATCTTCGCCTGCACGACCGTGCCCACGTAGGGCTGCAGGTCGCGTACGCGTCGGAGTTCGACGAGCGATGCCGGGAGGAAGCCACGCAGACCGATGTCGACGATGAGGCCGCCCTTGACGACCTCGATGACTGGGCCTTCGACAACAGCGTCGGCTTCCTTCTTGGCCTCGATGTCTCCCCACGCACGCTCGTACTGTGCGCGCTTCTTGGAAAGAACCAGACGTCCTTCCTTGTCCTCCTTGGTGAGGACCAGCGCCTCAACCAATTCACCCATCGACACAACCTCGGCTGGGTCAACATCGTTTCGGATGCTCAACTCTCGCGATGGGATGACACCCTCGCTCTTGTAGCCAATGTCGAGCAGAACCTCGTCGCGATCGATTTTGACGACGGTGCCGGTTACGACCTGCCCATCTTCAACATCGGGGATTACGCCGGCGAACGCATCAGCAAAACTGGTGTCATTCTCGATGATCTGGCGGGGGGTGTAATTGCCCTCATCGTCGAACGTTCCCATTGCGGGATCGGCGACGGAGGTGGTCGTGGTGTCGGACAAGGCTGGGCACTGCTTTCGGTAACGGAGGAATGGAAACACGCCCAACTGGGCGTGACCGCAAATGCTACCAGTGGCCGAACCGACTCACATCCGGCGGGCAGTGAGCAGAAACTCGGGATGATCGACAGTCGGGTCATCATCCCCGTAGGCCCCCGGCTCGACCCCGGTCACCGAGAGCACCTCAAGATCGTGAAGGGCGGAGAGCAAGCGCAGTTCGCGGGGTGTGTAACAGGCCGTCCACAAGTCAACCTCGGCCGGTTCTCCCGATGGAGACCTGACCTCAGTGCGTTCGTGAGTAACACCCGATGCAGCGTCAAACTCAGCCACATAGGCGCTGAGAGCGGTGGCGCCAACCACGAAGTAGCTCGAGAACGCGGAGAGGGCCAACCGACCCCCTCGCCGTAACGCTGCCGCCATTCCGGCGAATATGACGGTGTTGCCATCGAGTGGAACCCCAGCGGGCCCAATGCGGCCATCAGCGGCCGTCATCAGTCCAAACGCTCCTTGACATAGGCAGATGACCGCGTCGAAACCTTCGTAGAAACGTTCAGTGCTGAGCAGGTCGCGAGCATCGAATCGTTCGAACATCGCACCCGGTGGGGCATCACGTCGGGCCAACTCGACGAACGACGCCGAGATATCCAACCCCAGCACCGAATACCCTCGCCGAGCCAACTCATGCGAGTGACGACCCGGCCCGCAACCGACATCGAGAATCGTGGAGCCCGGCGACAAAGCCAGAACCCGCTCAAGGTGGTCGACCTCCTGCACGGTTCCCTTGGTGAACGAGTACCGGAGATAGGCCGAGCCGAGGTGGTCCGCTATTGGCTCGAACCAGTGGTCATCGACCGGCGAGGTCATCCCTTGGCTGCCGCCCAGGTCTGCCCCCACGCAACGTTCACCTCAAGCGGCACGTCGAGGGCAACGGCAGATCGCATCAGGCCGATCACCAACGGGCCAACTACCTCCCGCTCGCGCTCAGGTACCTCCACGATGATCTCGTCATGGACCTGCAGGACGATCCGGGATTCATGTCCCCCGGCCTCGAGAGCCTGATCCACCTGCACCAGAGCAATCTTGAACACGTCGGCTGCAAGGCCCTGTATCCCAGCGTTCATCGCCTGACGCTCACCCGCCTGACGCACCCGCCAATTCGAATCGAGCAATTCCGGAATTGGACGACGGCGCCCAAAAAGCGTCTCGGTATATCCCTTGGTGCGAGCGTCGGCTATCGCCGCGTCCATATACGACCTCACCGATGGGAACGCCTCAAAGTAGGCATCAAGAATCACCGCTGCCTCGTCAACGGGGATTGCTAGGCGCTGACTCAGCCCGTAGGCCTCCATGCCGTAGGCCAATCCGTATGAGACCATCTTGGCTTTCGACCGTTGGTCGACCGACACGTCGGAGGGGTCGACTTCGAAGACCCGTGCCGCTGTCGCGTTGTGAATATCAATCCCGTCATTGAACGCCCCGAGTAGGCCGGGATCAGCCGATAGATGAGCGATGCAACGCAGTTCGATCTGGTTGTAGTCGGCCACGAGCAACGAGGATCCAGGCCCCGGCACGAAGGCTGTACGAAAAACGCGGCCCTCTTCTGAGCGAACAGGAATGTTGTGCAAATTTGGATGATCTGAACTGAGCCGACCGGTACGAGCCACCGTCTGGTTGAACGACGCGTGGATCCGCCCGTCGGAGGCCACCTCAGCGAGAAGACCGTCGACATTGGTTCCGCGAAGCTTG
>JBDQKN010000256.1:0-2872 GCA_040263235.1 Ilumatobacteraceae bacterium | reverse complement strand
TCCTCGATCACTGGGGCGTCATCAAAGCCGACATCGGCATCCGGGATGGTCGAATCGTCGGCATCGGCCGAGCCGGGAACCCCGAAACCACCGACGGGGTGCACCCCGCACTTGTGATCGGCCCGAGCACCGAGATCATGGCCGGGAACGGCAGAATCGTGACTGCCGGCGGAATCGACTGTCATGTTCATTTCATCTGTCCACAACTTGTGGAGACGGCCCTTGCCACCGGGATGACCACCCTCATCGGAGGTGGCACTGGACCATCCGAGGGGTCGAAGGCGACGACGGCAACGGCGGGTTCCTGGAATATCGGCCGGATGCTCGAGGCGCTCGATGGCTTGCCCATAAACATTGCGCTACTGGCAAAGGGAAACACCTCATCCAGCGAGGCACTGTGGGAACAACTTCGAGGTGGTGCGGCAGGGTTCAAACTCCACGAAGACTGGGGCACTACCCCGTCCGCCATCGACACCTGCCTCACCGTCGCTGATGCCAGCGGCGTTCAAGTGGCGATCCATACCGACACGTTGAACGAGGCTGGCTTCGTCGAGAGCACCATCGCAGCAATTGCCGGACGATCGATTCACACGTTTCATACCGAGGGGGCTGGAGGCGGACACGCCCCAGACATCATGACCGTGGCGTCGCTCCCGTACATCCTTCCGTCGTCCACCAATCCAACACGACCCCACACCGTGAACACGGTCGCAGAGCATGTCGACATGCTCATGGTCTGTCATCACCTCAACCCACTGGTCCCTGAGGATCTTGCGTTCGCAGAGAGTCGGATCCGATCGTCCACGATCGCTGCAGAGGACATTCTCCATGACATGGGTGCGATCTCGATCATCGGATCGGACTCTCAGGCCATGGGCCGCATCGGCGAGGTCATCATGCGAACTTGGCAAACCGCGCACGTTATGAAGCGCCAACGCGGGTCCCTACCCGGAGATGGGCCAGCCGATAATCATCGAGCCCGGCGCTACGTGGCGAAATACACGATCTGCCCAGCGATCGTCAATGGCATCGATGCAGATGTGGGGTCAGTGGAGGTCGGCAAACTCGCCGATCTCGTGCTGTGGGACCCGCGCTTCTTTGGTGTGCGACCACACTCCGTTATCAAAGGCGGCATGGTCGCTTGGGCGAGCATGGGAGATGCCAACGCATCGATTCCGACCCCCCAGCCGACGCTACCCCGACCGATGTTTGGCGCAGCGCCCGCCGTGGCTGCCCAAACGAGCATCTCATGGGTCGCCCCCGTAGCGCTCGAGAGTGACCTCAACCTTTCGATCAAGCGCACGCTCCAACCGGTTGGGAACTGCCGTCAGGTGACCAAAGCCGATCTCCTGGAAAACACGGCTACCCCAGACATTCGGGTGGATCCAGACAGCTTCACCGTCACGATCGACGGCCACCGTGTTGAAGAGTCGCCCGCCGAGACCCTGCCGATGGCGCAGCGGTACTTCCTGTTCTGAGCCCCACTGTGTTGGATCCCTCAGGTCTCCCAATCGTGTTGGCCGTCGCCGATGGGCGATTCCCCGTTGGTGGTCATGCGCACTCATCAGGGCTTGAGGCGGCTCATCGGCTCGACGGAGCAACCACTCCCGACGACCTCCGCGCATTCCTGCACGGCCGACTCAGCACCTCCGGGGTGACCGAGGCCAACCTGATCGCCGGAATCATGCACCGAATCGACCTCGCAAATATTGATTGGGGGCTTATCGACGCAGAGATAGATGCCCGGATTCCTAATGCGACCCTCAGGTCGGTAAGCCGGCTGCTCGGCCGGCACTGGGTGCGAGCTGCCACGCGGGTTGGAGCCGGCGAGTCGCTCGGTGAAATGCTCGATGCCGTAGCTGAGCCCCATCAAGTCGCTGTGTTCGCTCTCGTGAGTCGGCACTGGAATATCGACCCATCGACGGCGGTCGCGATTCATCTCCACCACCTGTCATCATCAGTGACTGGAGCAGCAACACGGCTCTCGGGAATAGATCCGTACATCGCCCAAGAAATCCACCTCGAGCAGTCGTCGTACTGCGCCCAGGTCGCACGAGATGCCTGCTCGACAATGGCTGCCTCATGGGCGTCCATCCCAGCCCCGAGCGGCCCAGCCGCCGAAGTGGGCGCCGCTGTACATCGAACGCTCGATGGCCGACTCTTCCGGTCATAACAAGCCGCCAACATCCGCCCCCTACATCATCGGAGACGACATGACCCACGATCACGTCCACCAACACGGCAGCCACCACCACAAGCCGGCTCCAGTCGGTCCATCTGGTCGGCCACTCAGGATTGGCATCGGCGGACCCGTCGGAAGTGGAAAGACCTCGCTGGTGGGCCAACTCTGTCGAGCACTCCGCGACGACTTCTCGATCGCCGTCGTCACGAACGACATTTTCACGAGCGAGGACGCCGAGGCGCTACGACGCGATGGCGTGCTCACCGAGGATCGGATCGTGGCGGTTGAAACCGGTTGCTGTCCACACACAGCGATTCGAGATGACATTGCTGCAAACCTCGACGCCGTAGATGATCTCGAACGGAGACTCGGGGACGTCCATCTCACTGTGATCGAGAGCGGGGGGGACAACCTGACTGCGTTGTTTAGCCAAGGACTCGTCGATGCTCAGATTTTCGTGCTCGACACCGCTGGTGGCGACGACGTCCCCCGTAAGGGAGGGCCAGGGGTTGCACTCGCCGATCTGCTCGTGATCAACAAGATTGATCTCGCGCCGCATGTCGGGGCAGACGTCGACCAGATGGTGAGCGACTCTCTAGCGCGACGCCATGGTCCCGTGATCGCCACCGCAGTGCGCACACCGACAGGAATCGACCCGATTGCCACCTGGGTTCGGGAGCGCATCAGTGA
>JBDQKN010000255.1:0-2890 GCA_040263235.1 Ilumatobacteraceae bacterium | reverse complement strand
GGGTTCGAGCCCGGCGTGGGCAGCGCGGCCAGCGATCTGCACCTCAAAGGTGCCAACGCCCTTCCGCCCGGTCTTCAGCGCACCGCCGTCGGCACTCGGTTCAAGCACCAATACCGCGCCGCACGCCAGCGCCCGCTGACAGAGCAGTTCCTTCGATGTCGCCGCACCGACCTCCTCATCGCAGGTCATCAGTATCTCGATACCGGAGCGATCATCAAGGGAGGCCACGGCGTGGATTGCCTGAACGATGCCTGCCTTCATATCGAAGACCCCCGGCCCGGTGGCACGGCCATCGACAACCGTGAACGGTCGCCGCTCAAGAGTGCCGAGCGGGAAGACCGTGTCGTGATGTCCGAGAATGAGCACCTGAGGATCTCCGCCACCGGACCAATGAACGTGACTGCCGGCCGGCCCGTTCACAATCGCAGGAGCAGATCCGAGTCGACGCTCCATCAGCCCGGCTAAGACTTCGGCCGAGTGATCGAGAGCGACGCGGTCAAGGGAAGGAGATTCGACCTCAACCAACAGTCGAAGGTCGTCAACCATCGTGTCGAGATCACAGGTCGCATCCACAGAGGTCACCACCTCAACCTAGTCGCCGACAGATCGGGGACCCATCGCCAGATCTGCAAGTTCTGGCGGATCAGCGCCCCGCCTGCCGACCACCACTGCCGCAGCGGCGACCCCTCGGTTGAGGGCAGCCACTATCTGGTCGGGTACGAGTGGATCAGACGCATCCGAAGATGTCCACCAGGAGAGCATTCCGGCGTCAAACGTGTCTCCTGCGCCGATGCTGTCGACCACCCGGGTCTCGGGGACTTGCACCGAGAACGCTCCGGCTTCGCCTACTGCACGCACTGGGGCGGATCCTGCGGTGACTACCACGAGTCGTGCACCGCACTGAAGCAGGTGGTCGATGGCAACGTCCACGCCGACATCTGGATAAAGGTGAGCGAGATCCTCATCACTCACCTTGACGACTGAGCATCGCTCCACGAGACGCTCGACCAGGATGCGATGCCGATCTGGGTTATCGATCACTCGAGGTCGAGCGTTGACGTCAAGCATCACGTTTGTGGCGGCTGGGAGTGACTCGATGATCTCGGTGACCCGCGTCGCGAGGGGCTCAAGAACCAGTCCGAGCCCACCGCTGAATACCCAGCTCGGAGCCGTGTCGAGCGTGCTGCGAGTCAGCATCGGGGCCGAAGTACCATCGATGTAGAACCGGTACTCAGCCGAGCCAACCGACGAGAGTTCCGCTACCGCCAGCGTGGTCGGCTCAACACACCGTTCGACCAGATCGGTTCCGACACCATCTGCCATCAAGGCGCTCATGATCTCATTGCCGAATCGATCAGTCGACACCGTCGAACACAACCTGACGTCCCCTCCGAGTCGAGCGAGAGCGCGTGCGGTGTTCAGCGGTCCACCTCCCACAACCGCCTCGATCGCCCCATTTTCGGGCATTACGAGGTCGACAAGCGACTCGCCGATGACGAGGACATCTCGACTACTGGGA
This sequence comes from Ilumatobacteraceae bacterium, assembly GCA_040263235.1. GTDB lineage: Bacteria > Actinomycetota > Acidimicrobiia > Acidimicrobiales > Ilumatobacteraceae > Casp-actino5. The sequence continues at coordinate 1,371 of JBDQKN010000255.1, read as the reverse complement.
TCCGTCACAGACACATCGTCGCAGAACTCACCGATCTCGTCCCGCACGGGTGGGAATAGCAAGCCATGCTGCGATGATGGGCTCCCATGACGGTACTCACCGGTATCGCCTTCGTTGTCGGGGTCATCGCCCTCGTCGGCGGAGCCGACAGCCTCGTACGAGGGTCGGCTCGCATTGCGGCGCGCACCGGTTTGTCGCCGGTGGTGATCGGCTTGACCGTGGTTGCCTTCGGCACCAGTGCTCCCGAGCTCGCCGTGAGCATCGGGGCTGCCGTCAACGACAGCAGCGATATCGCTCTCGGCAATGTTGTTGGCTCGAACATCGCGAACATCCTGCTCGTACTCGGGCTCTCATCGGTGGCCGGGGGCGGGCTCTTCGTGGCCTTCAGGATCGTTCGAACCGATGTGCCCATCATGATCGGACTCTCCGTTGCACTGCTCATTCTTGGCATCGATGGCAGCATTGGGCGCCTCGACGGAGCCTTGTTCGTCATCGGCCTGATCACCTACATCACATGGACGGTGATCACCGCCCGCCGGGAATCGAGAAGCTCAGCCGACCTCGACCGAGACGGAATCAGCGACTCTGCCGAACTCGCCGCCCAGTACACCTCCGGCCTCGAGGAGGACCTCTCCGGCACCACCCCGGTTGGACGTGACATCCTTGCGATTCTCGCTGGTTTGGTGCTGCTCGTCGTCGGGGCGCAGATGCTCGTGTCAGCCGCCACGGATATCGCAGAGCAATTCGGTGTCAGCCAGCTCGTGATCGGACTGACAGTGGTCGCAATCGGAACCTCGCTTCCTGAGTTGGCCACCTCGGTGGTTGCAGCAGCCCGCGGCCAGCGAGACCTCGCCGTTGGAAATGCGATCGGATCAAACCTGTTCAATATCCTCGGCGTTGTCGGGATCGCTTCTCTCGTTTCCCCAATGACTGTTTCCGATGGCGCACTCGGCTTCGACCTTCCCTTCATGATCGCTGTTGCCGTCGCTTGCTTACCCATGTTCGTCAACGGATTTGAACTCAAACGATGGGAAGGATTCGTTTTCGTCGGGTACTACGTGGCGTATCTCGTCTGGCTCGGACTCGATGCCTCCGACCACGGTCTCCAACCTGCATTCAGCTTCACCATGATCGGCTTTGTTGTGCCGTTAACGGTCATTACTCTCATCGTCGTTGGGCTCAAAGGCCTCTCCGATTACCGACGAGGGGACATCAGTCCGAACTCGTGATCAGCCGAGATGGGCGGCAGCCATCGCTGCTCCGACGATCCCTGCCGAATTCGCAAACTCGGCAACGGCAAGCGTGAAGCGTGGGTTCAGGGCCGGCACCCATCGCGCCGGCTTCTTACTTGCGCCACCTCCCAGTATCACG
>JBDQKN010000254.1:0-2903 GCA_040263235.1 Ilumatobacteraceae bacterium | reverse complement strand
GATTGACCTTACGGTGCCAGCTGGCTTCGAGATCGACGCGAATCCCCCTCCGGGAACCTGGCGCCCATTCGGCCATGGTTGGCGGGTTCTCCCGCAAGACGATGACACTGACGGAATGGTGCTGATCCGGTACCGTCGCACGGCATGACAGGCCAACGTCCACCAGCAAAGGTGCTCACGGTGAGCGACGGTGTGCATCATGGGACTCGGGTCGACTCTGGTGGAGTCGGTGTGGCCGAGCGGTTGGAGGTGGCAGGGTTCACCGTTGTCGACACTCGGGTCATCCCCGATGGCCGAGAAGAGGTTGCTGCGGCTCTGCTCGACCTGTGTAGCGGCTTCGCCGGATTGGTGGTCACCACCGGTGGGACTGGCTTTTCTCCGCGGGACCTTACGCCTGAAGGCACAAGGGACATCGTCGAACGCGAAGCCCCAGGGCTTGCTGAGGCGATGCGTGCAGTGAGCCCGTTCGGACGACTCTCACGCGGCATCTGCGGTATCCGGGGCCGGTCGATTATCTGCAACTTGCCAGGATCACCCACAGGCGCGGTGGAACAACTCGACGCAGTTCTCGATGTGCTCGGCCACGCGCTTGCTCTGCTCGCTGAGCAGCCAACCGAGCACTGAGGCGATCGAGCGTTAGCCTTGCGCAGGTGCTGAGAATCGTCCTGCCCAAGGGTTCGCTCGAGAAGGCCACCTTCGAACTGTTCGAGGCGGCGGACCTCACCGTTGTTAGATCATCGAGCGTCGACTACCGGGCGACGATCGATGATCCACGGGTCGTTGAGGTTCGCATCCTTCGGCCACAGGAGATCCCGGTTTACGTTGCCGAGGGACTGTTCGACGTGGGCATCACCGGCCGGGACTGGGTCGAGGAGACGTCGAGCGAAGTCGAAAGTCTCGGAGAACTGCGGTACTCCAAGGCGACGAGTAATCCAGTTCGCGTTGTTGTCGCAGTCGCTGGGGACTCCGCCATCGAGTCGGTCTCGGATCTCCCCGACGGTGTTCGGGTCACTTCGGAGTATCCGGAACTGACCCGCAGATTTTTCGCAGATCGCGGCGTGAACGCCGATGTTCGGCTCTCCTACGGGGCAAGTGAGGCGAAGGTCCCAGATATCGCAGACTGCGTGGTGGACATCACCGAAACGGGTCGAGCTCTCCGCGCTGCCGGTCTCAGGATTATCGACACGATCCTGACGTCGTGGACCGAGGTCATCGCCAACCCGATTTCGTACGCGGACCCGGAGCGGCGCCGTGCGATGGATCAGTTGATGATTCTGCTGAACGGTGCGCTTGACGCTCGTACAAAGGTGCTCCTCAAGCTGAATGTTGCGGGAGCGGGACGCGACGCAGTTCTCGGAATTCTGCCCGCCGCCAAGAGCCCGACGGTGAATCAACTCGCAAATGGCGACTACGCCATCGAGACGGTGGTTCCGAAGTCGCAGATCAATCGCCTCATTCCTGCATTGTCGGAAGCGGGAGCAACTGACCTGATCGAGATTCCAATCGCCAAAATCGTGCCATGATCGGGCCGTATCTGATCGGAATAGTCGAGTGCTTCGACGTTCGGGTCGGGCTCGGCACGATTCGCACTACCGAGGGTGAGCCAATCCCATTTCACTGTCTGTCGATAGCGGACGGCACTCGTGACATCCCGACTGGAGCCGATGTCGTGTTTCGTGTCATCAGGCGATTTGGCAGGGACGAAGCCGTTGGTATCACCCGCTGAACGTCGGGATCGGATCACCGCCGTTATCGCCGCGCTTGGCGAGGGTGAGGTTGTTTCTTACGGGGACATCGCTGACGTGGCAGGTTTCCCCGGCCGGGCTCGACTTGTTGGACAACTCCTTGCCGACTCCCAGCTTGGGTTGCCCTGGTGGCGGGTGGTGACGGCCGCAGGTCGACTGGCGCCTGGATTGGAACACGAACAAGGTGCGCTCTTGGTCGCCGAGGGGGTGTGCCTCCGTGGCACACGAGTCATCGCAGCGCCCGCCGGACGTTTTGTTTCTAGTCGGGCTCTTGGCCGAGGCGATCGCCGTGCACAGCCACAAAGGCCATTCTGATGTTGGCCAGTGCATCAATCAAGGTGGGATGTTCATCGCCAAGTCGAGGACCGAGTCCTTCGACGATGGCTGCGAGAGCGTCGATGGCGAGAGATGCCGAGGTGAGATCAGGCGCACCTGACGAGAGATGAATAGCCGCTAATTCGTAGAGTCCGATGGCGTGATTTGTGACCACCGTCTCGGCTGGCACGGAGGCAAGTCGGCTGCGTGCCTCTTCGAGCGCTGCAGCGGCCTCGGCGGTCGGGTCGTCGCTTTCACTCGACATCGCCGTTATCGTACCCATGTCCTCGTCGATGTCGGCGATGGCAACAATCGAGCGAAGTGGGGTACGGCCCCCACCCGGCCACCAGAGTGCGCCCGGGTCATGATGTTCTCGGCAGCGGCCTCGGCCGTTCCGCTGGGTTCGGCTTCGTCCGTACACGACAACAACGGGAGGCCAGAGCCCTTGCACAAGAGAGAAACGTCATAGCACCGCCGAAGAGCGATCAACACCGGATCAACGACCGAATCCGGACTCGTGAGGTTCGCCTCATCGGTCCCGACGGGGATCAGTTGGGTATCAAGCCGGTTCCTGAGGCACTCCGTATGGCCCGCAGCCTTGACCTCGACCTCGTCGAAGTCGCGCCGGGGGCCAACCCACCGGTCTGCAGGATCATGGACTACGGCAAATTCCGATATGAAGAGGCTCAGAAGGCCAAAGAATCTCGGCGTCGTTCAACCCAGGTGACAGTCAAAGAAGTCAAGTTCCGACCCAAGATCGGAAAGGGCGATTTTGACACCAAGGTCAGGCATCTCACCTCGTTCCTCGAGGAGGGGCACTAGGTGTAAGTCACCCTTCAGTTC
>JBDQKN010000253.1:0-2913 GCA_040263235.1 Ilumatobacteraceae bacterium | reverse complement strand
GACTGATCCGAGGGTGCCAGTGGTGGGGGGTGATCCTGATGTGGTGTATCCAACGGTGACTGGCGTGCTGCTGTCAGTGGTGGTGCCGTCGCCCAGTTGACCGTCGTCGTTGGCACCTGCGCACGTGACCTGACCGTTGTTGAACAGCACACACACGTGGTCGCCACCGACGCCGACCTCAACTGCGCCGGTGGCATTGTTGAAGGCCCGCACCGGGCCGATCGGGCCATTTGGTTCGGTGGTGCCGATTCCGAATTCACCTCGATCATTGCTGCCCCAACACCAGATGGCGCCGGTGTCGACCCCGTCGTCGGTGATTGCACAGGCCGTTCCTTCGACGAGTGATCCACCAACCGAGAGATCAAGAATCGTTCCTTCGTCGAAGGGGGTGAGGCTCTCATCTGCAGGCGTGCCGGGATCGTCGGCATAGGTCAGTCGGTTGGGGGTGGAGACAGTCTCAAATGTCAGTGCCCCCCAGCAGTACAGATCGCCGAGTTTCACCGCACATGAGTAGTACTCGCCCATGGCGATAAGCCCGTAGCGATTGGCCTCATCGGTTTCCAGCCCGTCGGCTCTTTCGGCCTTCACCGACTGCTCATTGGCATTGGTCAGCAAGAGGGTTGCGGCGAACAGCGCAATGGTGCTGAGGACTCGGGTTCTGGAACGTACAGAGCAAACCTAGCCACTGCACAACGTCTAATAGCGCAGGGCCTTGCGAGAGCATCAACCTGATCTCAAGTCGTGCGCCTAGTCTGCGTACATGGCTGAGATCGTCATCATCACCGGGTTGTCCGGGGCTGGGAGATCTGCGGTGGCTGCGGTCATGGAGGACCTCGGTTGGTACGTCGTTGACAATCTGCCAACCTCATTGGTCCCGACGATCGTCGAACTCGCCTCGAAACCGGTGGGAGGTATCGCTCAACTGGCGTTGGTTTCGGGCCGCAACCATGACGACCTTCTCCCTCATGTAGCGCAACTCCGTGGCGATGGTCATCACGTCACGCTCCTCTTCTTGGACGCAACCACGCAGAGCCTCGTTCAGCGCTACGACGCAACCCGACGTCGGCACCCGTTCACCGAGCAGGATTCAGGGGTTCTGGAGGCGATCGAGCGCGAGCGACTCGTTCTCGACCTGGTGAAGGATCAGGCGGACCTCGTGATCGATACGAGCGACTTGAACGTGCACCAACTCAAAGAACGCGTCGTTTCAGCGTTCTCCGACTCTGACACCCGTCGCCTTCAGGTCCAGGTCGAATCCTTTGGCTACAAGTACGGGTTGCCGCGAGATGCAGACATTGTGATGGATGTCCGTTTCCTTCCGAACCCCCACTGGGAGGACGCTCTTCGTCCGCTTACTGGTCGCGACCCGACGGTTCGGGATTACGTGCTTCAACGTGACGTGACCTCCCGATTCTTGGAGCACTTCGAGGCGTTGCTCCTCGAGGTGTTACCCGGCTACGAAGCCGAGGGGCGGAGTTACCTCACTGTCGCTGTCGGGTGCACCGGTGGTCGCCATCGGTCGGTAGCGGTCACCGAAGAGATGTTGAGGCGCCTCGCTAGTCACGGCATTGCGGCACGTAGTTCCCACCGGGATATTTCGGCTGCCGGGTGACAACCCTCCTGACGGGACTGGTGCGCGCTGACTAACGTGTCGACGTCCCGGGTATCGAATGAAAGGACCCTCCCATGACTGTTCGCGTCGGTGTCAATGGTTTTGGTCGTATTGGCCGCAACTTCTACCGGGCTGTGCTTGCCCAAGGTGCCGACGTTGAGTTCGTCGCAGTGAACGATCTCGGGTCGCTCGACCAGATGGCTCACCTTCTCAAGTACGACTCGGTGATGGGCCGACTCGGTCAAGACGTCAAGGTGGTCAAGGGCGGCATCAAGGTTGGCGACCACATAATTCGTGTCCTCTCCGAACGGGATCCAAAGGCATTGCCGTGGGGAGAGCTCGGCGTTGATGCGGTCGTCGAGTCCACCGGCATCTTCACCGACCGTGCAAAGGCTGCAATGCACCTTGAGGGTGGTGCCCCGATGGTCATCGTGTCCGCCCCATCCAACGGTGCAGATCTCACGGTTGTCTACGGCGTGAACCACACCGACTTCAAAAAGTCCCAGCACAAAGTCATCTCAAACGCGTCTTGCACCACCAATTGTTTCGTTCCGCTGGTGAAGGTGCTCGACGACGCGTTCGGCGTGAAAGAGGGCTTGATGACCACCGTGCACGCCTACACCGGCGACCAGTCGCTGGTCGATGGTCCCCACAGCGACCTGCGTCGTGCTCGCGGAGCTGCGATCAACATCATCCCCACGTCCACCGGAGCGGCCCGCGCGACGAGCTTGGTGATGGAGTCGATGAAGGGGAAGCTCGACGGGACAGCGCTCCGCGTGCCGGTGCCTACCGGATCGATCACGGACTTCACTGCGAATCTGAAGCGGAAAGCCTCGGTCGGCGAGATCAATGAGGCCTTCGCTGCCGCAGCGAAGAAGGGTGCCCTGAAGGGCATCCTGAAGTACACCGAAGATCCGATTGTGTCGAGTGACATCGTTGGCGATCCCCATTCATCGATCTTCGATGCACAGATGACGATGTCGATGGGCTCGATGGTCAAGGTGTGCTCCTGGTACGACAACGAGTGGGGATACTCAAACCGTCTGGTTGACCTCGTTCGTTACGTCGGTCGCGGTCGCTGAACCTCGATGGCCTCGCAAGCGGGTCGGATCCCGACCTTGGAAGACCTCGGCGATGTTGCCGGCAAACGGGTGTTGGTGCGAACGGACTTCAACGTTCCACTGGACCGAAGTGGAGACTCGGTTCGGATCACCGACGACTTTCGGATCCGCGCCGCTCTGCCAACGATTGAATGGCTGGCCGAGCACGGAGCCTCCGTGGTGTGTGCAAGCCATCTCGGT
>JBDQKN010000252.1:0-2914 GCA_040263235.1 Ilumatobacteraceae bacterium | reverse complement strand
GTTTGTCGTTGTGCTGCGTCGCGCCGTTGCTGCTCCTCACGAGCACGATCCGACTCGATCAATTGATGCCGGCTGTCAACATCAAGCCAGAACAAGAGGCCAAACAGTGATGCTCCGGCGTCAAGGTCAGGCGGGGGATCAGTTCGGATCATGCTGGTGTTGGTGGTCACGTCACGGAGTGAGGCAAAGGGGACGAGATCGCCACTTTCGTCCCGGCCGCCAATGGTGACCAATGGACCGACGTCAGTCATGAGTAGAGCGTCAGACTCACTGAGTTGCTCTCCGTGCAATTTGATGAACCGCTCAAGTTGTCGTCTTTGGAACGCTCCGGTGCTATGGAACCCATCGATGAGCCGCATCCAGTCGTCGAGCCAGCCTGAGTAGCGCCGATCAACACCCTCATGTCTAGGCCGGTCAAGCGTCATTCGAGCCACGACATCGCCACCGTTCCCCAACGAGTCCGGCGCTACCGCAATGACCTCGACATCTGGCGCAGTGGGAGCCGCAGTGAGTGCGATGCGGGCGATAGCGGTCAGATACCTCACGAGCTGACGACTGAGCTCATCGGATCGATCTGACGCGGGACGATCCGTCACCGACTGTCGCCGACGGGCCGTGGTTACCTCGTGTGCCGGGACCAGATCGGCGGCCCGGGCCCACTCGACCACCACACGGAGGCCACCCTCGCCGGTCATCTCAATGGCCGTCCCGGCGAAGCCAAACGTGTGGAGCATGGACTCGGCAACGAGGAACGTGGTGATTGAGTCCCCCGCGGTCAGCCGTTTGAAGGCCCGCTCACAGCGCTCACGCAGCTGGGTCTCGCTGGAGTTCAGGATCCGACTGACCGCCGTGGCACATGCAAGCGGGTCCGGATGAGTGCCTGTTGCAGCGCCAATGAGGTCGGAGTTGCGGCGAAAGAAGCTCTCCAGTTCATTGAGGCTCGGAACTTGAGGAGAAGCAAAAGGTGAGGGCGACGGCAGTGGCGCAAGCGCAGCAACCACCGAACACCACGTATGAGCAAGCAGATCAATCTCAATGACATCAAGATCGTCCGATTTGGGTTCAGACTGTCGCGAGGTGCCTACTTTCGGTGAATTGGAGCGCGAACCAATCACCGTCATTAATTCCGACATCGTGAAGGACGGCTCCTGAGGGAATCGCTCCCCAAAATATGTGGCCAGTCGCATCCAGAGGTCACGGTCCCCTTGGTTCTCTGGCATATTCCCAGATGTCCAGCGTGAGACGGTGTAGAGCCGGGTCTGCCACGTGGATGTGGGAGAGGCGGACAGCTGGTCGGAAACTGAACCGAAGTCAACCGCTCGACGAGTAGTCGGGATTGAGTTCACCCGTCTTGGTCGGCCGTATGCCACTCGCCGAAGGGAGGATTGGGCGAACCGATGGTGCAGTGGCACGTCCTCTGTATAGCAAATTCAGCGATGGCGTATTCTCGTCAATATGCGATCCAGTTGGAATCCATTGGCTCCCTGGCTCGCCCTCGCCTGCCTGCTCATTGGCTCATACGGGTGCGGTGTCTCAGGTGCCGGAATGCAAGAGATACCCATGGAGTTCGTGGAAGCACCCGTCACCGCGGCACAGGTGAACTCGACATCCTCCAGCAGCTCTTCCACGTCAGCCGTTCCTGTTGTCTCAACATCCCCCACAACGACCACCACCCTCATCGAGCGGGAAGAAACTGGGTGTATCTCGCTTGCCACCAACGATCAGTCGCTCGACGAAGTGCTGGGGAATTACACCGCAATTGTCGGCGACTCGATCACAAAGTCCGCCATCCAAGAACTTGCAGCAACATTGCCTGGAATCTCGATCTCGGCATATCAGGCGAGAACAATGGCGACTCCGCTCAACACCGATGACGCCGTGCACGCCATTCTGGACAGCCCGGGGTTTCTCACCGGACGATCGATTCGGGTTATCGCGCTTGGCACGAACGACGTTTGGGGGCTTCAACTCACTCGTGATGAACTTCTGCGAGATGTCCAGTCGCTCCTCGAACTTGTCGGTGCTGGGGGAGATGCCGAACTGCTTGTCGTGTGGGTTTTGCCATCGATGGACGACCCGATTGATGAGGTTACGCGAGAACAACTGGAGTGGCTGAACGGTGTGATCCGTTCAGAAGTCGATGAGCGAAGCTGTGCTTTTGCAGTTGAGTGGGGCTCTGTTATAGCCAGCCGTGAGAGCGAGTTATTGCAGTCAGATGGGGTACATCTCACCGAAGCTGGTCGGGTTGAATTCGCCGAGTTTGTCAGACGATCACTTCTGGAACTCGTCGAATAGTGCGACGGTATTGATAATGTCACTCACGGCGAAGGAGCTGAAAGTGTCTCCTCACAGCAGGCTTTTTCTCTCAGATGACGACGATCGAAAAACTCCCAATCCTCGATCCGCAGACCTTGATAGGCCGCGGTGGATTTGGCGAACTGTTCCCGGATCCGCGCGAGGGAAGCCGCTGCATCAAGGTGCTGAAGTCACCGCTCACCGGCGATGCTGCCGCTGGCATCACGAGGCTCGTCAATGTTCTGAAGTGGGCATGTCCGAGCGACGCCACAATTCTGACGAACAGGTTCGCTTGGCCAGTTGAGCTCTTTGGAACAACTGACGAAATTTCTGGCTTCGCCATGCCGCGAGCGCCTCATTCGACCAGATTCTCGCTTACCGCAGGTCGCCAAACCTCAGAGCGTGATCTGCAGGCGAAATTCCTGATGGATAACGCATACTGGCAATCCGCTGCTATCCGGTCGCCGAAACCAGACTTTTCCGTTGCGGACCGAATCGAGATCGTGCTCGATCTCGTGTACTCGATTCTGGTGCTTCACCGGAATGGCCTCACCTACGGTGACGTCTCCAGCAACAACGGGGCGAACAGAGCCGACGAGGTCCCTGGTGTCTTTATGTT
>JBDQKN010000251.1:0-2941 GCA_040263235.1 Ilumatobacteraceae bacterium | reverse complement strand
GTAGTAGTATTTCGGCGTGCTTCCGCTTGCCGACCTGACGCTGCCGACCACAGACGAGGAGATATGGCGCTACAGCCGAAATGAGGACCTCGACCCCGCTGCATTCGATGTCGCTCCTCCGGGTACCACCATCAGTGGCGTGACGTCACCAGTTGTGGTGAGTCACACCAGAGTCGAAGGAGTTGACGAAGTCGACGAATTCGACGTGTTTGCCACCTACAACGCGGCCCACCAGGCGCCATTGCTCATCGAGATTCCCCGTGGGGTAGTGGTAGCTGAACCCATCGTCATCGACCACACCGCACCGGCAGGAGCCGCAATCTTCCCCCGAACGGTGCTCCGGGTCGGCGAAGGGGCGCAATGCACTGTGATTGAACGGTTTGGGTCCGCTGCGTCACCCTCAACGTCGCTTACCGTCCCCGTGCTTGTGATTGAGGCTGGACAGTCAGCAATCGTGTCGTATCTCGCTGTGAACGATGTATCGAGCGATTCGTGGCAGGTAGGTCATCAGGTTGTCTCCGGTGAGCGTGACAGCACGATCAACCTGTCAACGGTGACCCTCGGAGGTCATTACACGCGGGTCCGCACCGAGTCACGGTCCGTCGGCCGCGGAGCCTCACTTCGTCAGGTGGCGCTCTACTTCGCTGCTGGTGATCAAATGCACGACTTCCGTGTCCATCAGGACCACATCGCACCCAACACCTCCAGCGACCTCCTCTTCAAAGGGGCAGTTCAGGATTCGGCGCGCAGCGTCTACACCGGACTCATCAGCATCCGCGAAGGTGCAAAAGGCACATCGGCAAATCAAACGAACCGAAATCTCACCCTGAGTGAAGGCGCCTGGGCGGAGAGCGTGCCAAACCTCGACATCAGGAACAACGATGTGAGTTGTAGCCATGCATCAACCGTTGGCCCTATCGATGAGGACCAGCGCTTCTATCTCGAAAGTCGCGGACTGCCGCCCGAGATTGCAGAACGACTGGTCATTCTCGGCTTCTTCGACGAGGTGCTCGGCCAACTCCCGTCGCCCGCACTCGCTCAAGATCTGCGTCAGCGGGTCGAGTCCCGATTGGCAATAGGAGGAGATTCCCGATGACATCTATCTGCCGTCTTGATGATCTGGTTGATGGAGGGGTGCGTCGATTTGACATCGAGGGCCACCCGGTCGCTGTTGTTCGCCTCGGCGACGATGTTCACGCCATCGACGACACGTGCAGCCATGCGCGGGTGTCGCTCTCCCAAGGCGAGGTGTGGCCGCTGGCCTGCACCCTTGAATGCCCGAAGCACGGGAGTGCATTCAGTTTGACAACCGGGGTTCCCGACACCCTTCCGGCTACCGCAGCGGTTGCGGTGCATCAGGTTTCAATCGTCGATGGTGTGGTCCACGTGGAGGTGACCAGATGACTGTGCTTGAGATCATCGACCTGCATGCCGAAGTGGCCGGCAAGGAGATCCTGCGCGGAATTACTCTGCGGATCGAGAGTGGAGAAGTCCACGCTGTCATGGGTCCGAATGGCGCCGGCAAGAGCACCTTGTCGGCAGTGCTCATGGGCAAGCCCGGTTATCAGGTCACCGCCGGAACGGTCACCCTTGACGGAGTGGACGTGCTGTCCCTTCCCACCTGGGAGCGGGCGCTTGCTGGCCTCCACCTCGTCATGCAGTACCCGACCGAGGTGCCTGGAGTTGCGTTGGAGGCGGTTCTGGCTGAGGCGCTGGCGAGGCGAGGCACGTCGGTAGACGGTCTGGCGGGTCGACTCTCAGACGAGGCATCGAAAATTGGATTCGACGAACGGTTCCTCCGCCGGCCACTCAACGTTGATCTGTCAGGCGGCGAGAAGAAGCGAAACGAGACGCTTCAATTGGCAATGCTGCAGCCCAAGATTGCCATTCTTGACGAACTCGACTCAGGCCTTGACGTCGATGCCCTCAGAGACTGTTCCCGTCGTGTCGAAGATCTGTCGAACGACCCTTCGAGCCCTCTCGGTGTGCTTGCCATCACCCACTACAACCGATTGTTTACCGAGTTGCGACCCGACCATGTTCACATCCTGGTCAAAGGACGGATTGTGAGTACCGGTGGTCCGGAATTGGCCTCGGTGCTCGAACAGGACGGTTACGCCGCGTTCACCGATCAGGACGAGGACTCCGATACTGCGTCGTCGTCACTCGACGACCTGTTCAGAAACTGAGTTCGTTCGGCCACTGTGGCCATCAAACGGCGCGCAGTCTCGTCGGATATCGAAGACCACGCAGCGATCTCGGCCCTGCTTCGACCGCAGCCGACGCAGAGTTCGTTCGCGGCGTCGATCCGGCAGATCTGGACACAGGGGCTTATCGAGGCCATCCGATCGGAGGGTACTGCTGACATCTGGCTACCGTTCGATCGTGCCAGACATAGATACCCCCGCCGAACAGCTACGTCCATTCCCTGGAATGCGTGTGGTGGCCGGAGGATTCCTGATCCTGACAACCGGTGCTGGCCTCGGTTTCTACGGCTTGGCGGTCTACCTCAATGCCCTCAGTAAGGAGAAGGGCTGGGATGTGGGTGCTCTCTCGCTTGGCACGACGGTCTTCTTCGTGGTGGCGGGAATCACCGGTCTGACGGTTGCTCGGATGATTGCTCGTAACGACGCCCGTCGCGCCGTCATTTTTGGCGCTGTTGTTGGTGCCATCGCCCTGCTCCTGCTGGGCAGGGTGACTGCGATCTGGCAGTTGTACCTGGTGTACGCCCTCTACGGAGTGGGTTTCTCAGCGGCGGGTCTCGTCACGGTGACTACCGTCGTGACGCGGTGGTATCACCGACGCCGAGCGATGGCGATATCGGTTGCGTCGACGGGCCTGTCGTTTGGTGGGGTTGCATTGACTCCAGCGATGAAGTGGTTCGTCGACGACCGGGGTCTCGCGGGTGCCACGCCGTGGTTGGCCGTGATCTTCCTCCTTG
>JBDQKN010000250.1:0-2959 GCA_040263235.1 Ilumatobacteraceae bacterium | reverse complement strand
CGGTCTCCCGGCAATCTCGAACTTCATGAGGAGGCACAGCGCCTCCGGTCGGGTTTTGCGCAGCGGGTGATCGATGGACAGTGGTCAGAGTTCCGTGCAATGTCGCTCTACGCCACACCAGCGCTTGGCGTGCCGAGCACGATGACGGTGACCTCGGTCGTCGCCCTTGACCCCAGCAGGATCGTCGCTACATATTGCACTGTTGATTCCGAAATCATCATGGAGCGAGGCGGGGACCCACGCGGTGGTGACTCGTTCCACAACACCGCGGTAGCGCGCGAGGAGGGCCGGTTCGGTCTCATGCGCTCGGGTGCCGGCTGGATTGTCGATGACGTTCATGTCACCGATCGTCTGGTTTCGCACCCGCAGAATCTCTTCGAGGTGTCCCCGTGCTGACTCCCCTCGTGTCTTCCCTCGTCGCAATCTCCGCCAGCCTCCTGCCAACCACGGTTGGAGATGGTGACGCAGTTGGCGACGCGACGGTCGAGCTCATCGCCGAGGGCGACACCATCGGTGCGGGAATCGCTCTTCCAGACGCGGTGAGACCAGGAGAGCCGGGGTCTGTCGCTGATGACTGTCGCTGGCGGTACTACCAGTACTCGGTGGTGCCGGCTGCTCCAGGTGACGTGTTTTCACAACGTCAGTTCATCCGTGAGCATCCAGTGACCGGCCGCCTGCAGGTGACAGTCGACTATGTCTGTGACGGGAACGTCGTTGGCATCGGCTGGGTGGATGCGAACCCGCCGACGCTGGCTGACCTCATCGCCGGACCCCAAGCGGAGATCAGGCGCCGATTGCCGGTTCCGGTTCCCGTCATCGACCCGTCCGGTGGTGCAACGGTGAATCTCGGTTTGTGGCTTGGGGTCGAGCCGGCGGCACCGGTGACTGCCACTGCAACTCTTCTCGGCTACTCGGCCTCGGTGACGGCCACTCCGGTCGCAATCGTGTTCGACATGGGTGACGGATCATCGGTGCGATGTTCGGGCAACGGATCGGTATTGAGCGCGGATGACCCGGCCCGTGCTTCGGCTGCTGCTGGCCCCTGCGGTCATGTCTACGACCGGCCGACACCAACAGATCGACCCCATCGGGTCGTGGTCGCAATGGAGTGGGCCGTTCGTTATGTCACGGGTGCGGGGCGCGGAACTCTTCCGACGCTGACCACTGTGACCACCGTTGCCATACCTGTTGTCGAGGTTCAGTCCATCGGTGTCGGCTGAATCAGCCTCAGGCGAATCGTGTTGCCACCCCGTCAGTTCGGACGTTGTAATCGATGATCCCCGATGCGTCGGACGAGTTTTCAGTTGAGGTGATTCCCGTGGTGGCGAACGGCATAACGTTCGGTCATGACACGGATCGTCCACGGTTCACCTGTCCCACCCGATGCCATGGAACCTGCGGTTCGACGGCTCTTTGACGCGGCTCGAACTGTTCAGTCCCATGCTCATGCGCCATATTCCAAGTACCACGTCGGATGTGCACTGATCACGGACTCGGGCGAGATGTTCACTGGCGCCAATGTCGAGAACGCGGCATATCCCCAGGGGCTGTGCGCCGAGGCGACAGCATTGGCGGTGATGGCTTCAGCGGGGGAGCGCGTGGTCTCGGTCATCCTCACCGTCTGCGATTCGGAGTTCCTTGCCACGTCGTGTGGTGGGTGTCGCCAGAAAATCCGCGAGTTCGCCACCCCTGACACGGTGATTCATGCGTGCGGCCCGAATGGATTGTGGGCCACGTACTCGATGGATGGACTGCTCCCGGACTCGTTCGGGCCGGAACACCTGTAGTTCCCAACAAGAAACTTGAGTCATATCGACTCAAGTTTTCTTACTTGCAGGTTGGGGGTCTCAACGCAGACTCGTACACTCTTGTCCAACAACCCCCCACGCCCGGCACGATGCTGGGTACCTGCACAAGGAGCGAGTCCACATGGCTAAGGCAGTCGGTATCGACCTCGGTACCACCAACTCCGTCGTCGCCGTCCTCGAGGGCGGCGAGCCGGTCGTTATCCCCAACTCAGAGGGCGCCCGCACCACCCCTTCAGTCGTCGCCTTCTCCAAGGCCGGCGAGGTTCTCGTCGGCGAGGTGGCGAAGCGTCAGGCCATCACCAACCCCGACCGCACCTTCCGCTCGGTTAAGCGCCACATGGGCGAGAACTGGAAGAGCGAAGACATCGATGGCAAGCAGTACACGCCCCAGGAGATCTCAGCTCGCACACTGATGAAGCTGAAGCGCGACGCCGAAGCATTCCTCGGTGATTCCGTCACTCAGGCTGTCATCACTGTGCCGGCTTACTTCGACGATGCCCAACGGACTGCCACGAAGGAGGCCGGCGCCATCGCTGGCCTCGAGGTTCTTCGCATCATCAACGAGCCGACTGCCGCCGCCCTCGCCTATGGACTCGACAAGGGCGCCGAGGACGAGACCGTTCTCGTCTTCGACCTTGGTGGTGGCACATTCGACGTGTCGGTTCTCGAGATCGGCGATGGAGTCTTTGAGGTGAAGTCGACCCACGGTGACACCACCCTCGGCGGCGACGACTGGGACCAGCGAGTGATCGACTGGCTCGTCACCCAATTCAAAAATGCGCAGGGCGTCGATCTGTCGAGTGACCGCATGGCCATGCAGCGCCTGAAGGAAGCAGCCGAGAAGGCCAAGATCGAGCTCAGCCAGGTCCAGTCCACCCAGATCAACCTGCCGTTCATCACCGCCACTGCCGATGGGCCTCTGCACCTCGACGAGACCCTCAGCCGCTCAAAGTTCCAGGAGATGACCGCCGATCTCATCGAGCGATGCCGGATTCCATTCGAGCAGGCGCTCAAGGACGCAGGACTCTCCAAGGGTGATCTGCACCATGTGATCCTCGTGGGCGGCTCCACCCGCATGCCGTCGGTGACCGAACTGGTGAATTCCCTCACCGGTAAGGAGCCCAACAAGACGGTGAACCCCGATGAAGTGG
>JBDQKN010000249.1:0-3010 GCA_040263235.1 Ilumatobacteraceae bacterium | reverse complement strand
GGGTACGGAGATGGTGATGCCTGGTGACAATGTGACGATGACGGTTGAGCTTGGGAAGCCGATCGCTATGGACGAGGGTCTGCGTTTCGCGATCCGTGAGGGTGGCCGTACGGTGGGTGCCGGCCGCGTCACCAAGATCATCAAGTGACCAACCGGTACGAGCAGAGACGAGACTGACATGGCCCAAAGCATCCGAATCAGGTTGAAGGCGTTTGATCACGAGATCATCGACCAGTCGACCCGCAAGATCGTGGAGACCGTGAACCGAACCGACGCCACCGTGCGCGGGCCGATTCCCCTCCCGACCGACAAGCACCGGTACACCGTCATCCGTGGCCCACACGTTGACAAGGATTCCCGCGAGCACTTCGAGATGCGTATCCACAAGCGGCTGATCGACATCGTCAACCCGAACGCCAAAACGATCGATTCGCTTCAGCGGATCGAGTTGCCGGCCGGCGTTGACATCGAGATCAAGATCCAGAACGCCTGAGGCCATTGACAACCCCACCGGATTCACTAGTCTTCGACCCCAGTGTCAGAGCCTCCGGGAAGTGAGTTGAGCCCCGCTGCTGCGGTTTCGCTGCGCGGTATCTCTAAATTCTTCGACGACGTCACCGCCGTCGACCATGTTGATCTCGAGATCGCCGACGGGGAGTTCTTCGCCCTGCTCGGACCATCGGGTTGCGGTAAGACCACAACACTCCGGATGATTGCCGGACTCGAGATCCCGTCGCAGGGAAGCCTGCGGATCTTTGGCGATGAGGTCGGACCGTTGCCGCCGAACAAGCGGCCGGTGAACACCGTCTTCCAGAATTACGCGCTCTTTCCACACATGAGCGTGGCAGACAACGTGGCATTCGGTTTGAGAATGCGCAAGGTTGGTCGTTCGGAAATTGCTGATCGGGTTGCGGAGGCGATCAAGCTGGTTCGCATGTCCGGCAAGGAGAGTCGGCGTCCTGCCCAGTTGTCAGGCGGCCAGCAGCAGCGAGTGGCGTTGGCACGGGCGCTGGTCAATCGACCAAAGGTGCTCTTGCTCGACGAACCGTTAGCAGCGCTCGATCTGAAGCTTCGACAGGAGATGCAGTACGAGCTCAAACAGTTGCAGCGCGAGGTCGGCATTACCTTCGTTTTCGTGACCCATGATCAGGAGGAGGCCCTAGCCCTTTCCGATCGGATCGGGGTAATGGACGAGGGTCGCCTCTTGCAGGTAGGGACCCCTGAGGAGATTTACGACTCACCGGTTGACCGATTCGTCGCCGATTTCATCGGCCGTTCGAACTTCCTTGCTGGAACCCTCGAGGATCCAGTGACGGTCTGCCTGAACAACGGGAGCAGAATCACTGTCCCTGTCGTCGACGAGGAGATCGCAAGTTCGGGCGCACCGATTCAGGTCAGCTTGCGTCCAGAACGCGTGATGATCGACGTCGCAGATGCTGCGCCTGCTGGGGTCGCGTCGCTGACCGGTGTGGTCGCGTCAGTCACCTTTCTCGGGAACAGCATCGTGTATCGAGTGACCCTCGACTGGATGACGGTTGAGGTGGAGACCGATCATCGGCCAGATCTACGTCGCCACGCGGTTGGCGACAACGTTGCGCTGTGGTGGCGCGACGATGCGATCGCCGTCGTGAGGCCGTGAGCGACGCAGTTCTCGACGAGTCGCGCCAGGTTCTTGGCGAGGCCGAACGACTACGCGACCGTTCAGAACGTCGCCGCGGGCTGCTACTGGCCCTTCCCTCATTTGCCTACATGGTGCTGTTCTTCGCTGTACCACTGGTGATTGTGTTGGTCTACAGCTTCGCAACTCGGACGAGTACAGGCTCGACCTCACTGTCGGGATGGAACCTCGACGCCTACCGCAAACTGGGTGAGCCAATCGTCCGTAACGTCGTGGTGCGTTCGGTCATCCTGGCGCTGGTGACGACCGTCATTTGCCTCGTGGTTGCGTATCCGTTTGCGTGGTTCTGCGCAACGCGGACGCCACTGATGCGAAATCTGTTGCTGGTCGCCGTGATGATTCCATTCTGGACGAACTTCTTGGTTCGAAACTACGCGTGGCGCATCCTGCTGTCGGCCGGTGGGCCCATATCCGACTTCACCGAAGCGATCGGAATTGGCGAGACGCACATCCTTTTCACCAAGACGGCAGTGGTGATCGGATTGGTCTACGCGTATCTGCCGTTCATGATCCTCCCGCTCTATGCGTCAATCGATCGGCTGGATCGACGGATGGTGGAGGCATCGAGCGACTTGTACGCATCTGGCCCACAAACATTTCGACGGGTTGTGCTTCCTTTGACCATGCCTGGGGTAATTGCCGGGTCGATTCTTGTTTTCGTTCCCTCGATGGGGGCATACGTAACACCGGAGTTGTTGGGCGGCGGGAAGGAAACCCTCCTCGGTTCGTACATCGTCACCCAGTTCCTCACGGCGAGGAACTGGCCTGTTGGGGCGTCACTCTCCTTTGTTCTGATGACGGTCATGCTGGTGTCGACAATTGTCTACTTCCGGTCCGGGGGCAAGAACCTGTGAGCAGCCGACGCCTTCGTATCGCCGAGCCACTGTTGCGGTTGAACGGTGGCGTAGTCCTTGCGTTCCTATACGCGCCGATCATCTTGCTGGTCGTCTACTCGTTCAGTGCTAGTCGCAATCCGGGACAGTGGGGAGGGTTCACCACCGAGTGGTATCAGACGCTCTTTGACGATTCCCGAATTCAACGGACCATCTGGGTGTCGGTCCGTGTCGCGCTGGTGTCGACACTGATCGCCACGGTGCTCGGCACCATGTCCGCACTCGCCCTTGAACGATTTCAATTTCGTGGCCGGCGTGTCTTCGATGCGTTGTTGTACCTGCCGATCATCATTCCCGACGTCACGATGGCCGTGATGATGCTCATGTTCTTCACCCAGTCATTCGATCTACTTGATCTGCTCTTCGGCCTCGGAATCTCGAAGGGTTTTGCGACCATCGTTGTGAGCCATGTGGCTTTCAACATCGCGTTCGTCTCAGT
>JBDQKN010000248.1:0-3031 GCA_040263235.1 Ilumatobacteraceae bacterium | reverse complement strand
TCGATCATCGGACGTTCGACAGTGAAGTCATAGAACGGGTCACAGTCGATCTCGCCGATGGTCAAGCGGCGATCAGGTTCAAACAGAGCTTCGACGGCGGCAGTGGCTGCGCCAGCCATGTCAAACCACCCTTCGAGGCTGACTACCAGCACTGGTTGTCGGAGCGGGCCGAGCGCCTCGGTGTCGAGGCTCAGCACCTCGTCGACTGTCGGCACGTCTGAGGGGTTCATTCGCTGATGGCCTCAACAACGTGATCGATGCAGGCCGTGAGGGCAGCGAGGTCGGATGGGTCGACAGCCGGGAACATGCCAATCCGCAGCTGGTTGCGGCCCAGTTTGCGATAACTGTCGGTATCGACGATGCCGTTGGCGCGCAGGGCGGCGCATACATCGGCCGCCGGGATCGACTCGTCCAGGTCGATGGTGGCGACCACTGATGACCGCTGTTTTGGATCAGTCACGAACGGCGTTGCCCACTCACGTTGCTCGGCCCAGCCGTAAATCGTTGCGGCCGAGGTAGCGACCCTCGTTGCCACCCATTCACGGCCACCATTTTCGAGCATCCAGTGAATCTGGGAGTTCAGCATGATGAGGGTGGCAAGCGCCGGGGTGTTGTACGTCTGATTCTGCCGACTGTTGGAGAGTGCGATGCCGAGATCGAGTGAGGCGGGGCACCATCGGCTGCCATCGGTCAGTTGCCCGATTCGTTCAATGGCCGCCGGAGAGCAGACTGCTAACCAGAGCCCGCCGTCGGAGGCGAAGCTCTTCTGAGGGGCGAAGTAGTAGGCATCGACCTGCGTTGGGTCCCACCCGAGTCCTCCGGCAGCACTCGTTGCGTCGACGAGCACGAGGGCATCGTCGTCTGCGCCAGTAGGCCGAGTGAGGTGCATTGCCACCCCCGTCGATGTCTCGTTGTGGGTTAGCGCGTATACGTCGACCCCAGCGGTGGCGACAGCATCTGGATGTGAGCCGGGGTCGGAGCGGATGATCTCTGGATCGCCGAGATGCGGTGCGCTCGCAGCAGCCTCAGCGAACTTCGACGAGAACTCTCCGAAGACCAGGTGCTGGCTGCGTTCACGAACGAGGCCAAAGGTCGCAACATCCCAGAATGCGGTAGATCCACCGTTGCCGAGGAGTACCTCGTATCCGGTCGGCAAACCGAACAATTCTGCTAGCCCCGCTCGAACCGAAGCCACAACGTTCTTGACTGGGGCCTGTCGATGAGAGGTACCCATCACCGATCGTCCTGCCGCTGTTATGTCCTCAATCTGGGCTGCTCGCACCTTTGAGGGCCCGCATCCGAACCTGCCATCGACAGGGAGGAGATCGGCCGGGATAGTGATGCTGGTGGGATCCACATCCACAGGATGGCAGCGACTAGCGGTTGTGCCCACCGGTGCGGTCGGACATTTCGTCAGGACTTCACGCCCAGCACCCGTGTGAGGGCGGTGATCTGATGGCAACATGGCAGGGTGAATCGAACTTCAGCACGCCTCGCCTCGATCGCTCCCTCCGCCACTCTGGCGGTTGACGCCAAGGCAAAAGCACTCAAGGCCCAGGGTGAGAACGTGGTCGGCTTCGGTGCCGGCGAGCCAGACTTCCCGACACCTGCTCACATCGTCGAAGCAGCAGCCGCAGCCTGTCGAGAGGTTCGGAACCATCGCTACTCACCTGCCGGGGGACTTCCGGAACTTCGCGAGGCAATCGCAGCCAAGACCCTCCGCGATTCGGGGGTGTCGATCACGGCCGATCAGGTACTCGTCACCAATGGTGGAAAGCACGCCGTGTACACCGCCTTTGCTGCGCTGTGCGATCCGGGTGACGAGGTCATTCTCCCGGCTCCTTATTGGACGACGTACCCAGAGGCGATCACGCTCGCGGGCGGTGTGCCAGTCGTGATCGATACCGACGACGAGGCCGGGTTCAAAGTCACGGTCGATCAGCTCGAGTCGGCCCGCTCCCCGCGGACGAAGGTGCTGTTGTTCGTCAGCCCCGATAACCCGTCGGGTGCCGTGTACACCGCCGAGGAGACCCGTGCAATTGGCGCGTGGGCCGTCGAACACGGTGTTTGGGTCATCACCGATGAGATCTACGAGCACCTTGTTTACGGTGATAACACGTTCTCCTCGATGCCGGCATTGGTGCCAGAGATCGCCGAGCAATGCGTCATCGTGAATGGAGTGGCCAAGACCTACGCAATGACTGGCTGGCGGGTCGGTTGGATGGCCGGACCTTCTGATGTGATCAAGGCGTCGACGAACTTCCAATCACACGCGACCTCGAACGTGGCAAACGTGTCTCAGCGGGCTGCGATCGCTGCGCTTGAGGGCGGACTTGATGATGTGGTCATGATGCGTGAGGCCTTCGCCCGTCGCGGATCGTTGATGCACGGTCTCTTGACCGATATTCCCGGCGTGACCTGCCCGCAACCGCAGGGGGCGTTCTACTGCTTCCCGAATGTGTCCGGGCTGCTTGGCCGCCCGATTGCAGGTACCACCTGCATGACAACTCTCGAGTTGGCTGATCTCGTGCTGACCAAAGCCAAGGTTGCCTTTGTGCCAGGTGAGGCATTCGGTGCTCCTGGCTATGCGAGGTTCTCGTTTGCGATGGGCGACGATGACATCGCTGAAGGCATACGGCGCATCGCTGAGTTCGTCGGCGACTGACGAACTCCGAGCCCGGGTGGTGCGAGCCCCACCCGATACCGTCGCAGGTGAGGGAAGGGGGCCGTCATGGCTGAACACGAATTGGTGATCAGATCGGGTGTGGTCATTGACGGCACTGGAACTGAGCGTCGCGTGGCCGATGTGGCAATCAGCGATGGAATCGTGACCGAGGTCGGTCGGGTCGACGGGCGTGGTCATCGTGAAGTCGACGCCGATGGCCACATCGTTGCCCCCGGATTCGTTGACATCCACACCCACTATGACGGTCAGGCAACGTGGGACACCCAGTTGGCCCCATCGAGTTGGCATGGGGTCACCACTGTCGTGATGGGCAATTGCGGGGTCGGTTTCGCCCCGGTGCACGAC
>JBDQKN010000247.1:0-3051 GCA_040263235.1 Ilumatobacteraceae bacterium | reverse complement strand
GTCTTACCATGGTCAATATGACCCATCGTCCCAATATTCACATGCGGCTTCGTACGCTCGAACTTCGCCTTGCTCATCTCACGGTGTCCTTTTCTTGTCGATTCTTGGTTGTTGATTGATCTCGGTTAGCGGGGCTCACTCGCCCCGCACCCGCTTCACGATGTCGGTTGCGATGGCCTCTGGCACCTGTTGGTACGAGTCGAACTGCATCGAATAGGTCGCCCGACCCTGTGTCCTCGAGCGTAGATCGGTTGAGTAGCCGAACATCTCCGACAACGGCACCTGGGCTCGAACGGTCTGGGAATTGCCAACGGCTTCCATGCCCTCGATTCGCCCACGGCGGCTCGAGAGATCGCCCATGACCTCACCCATGTAATCCTCTGGCGTCACGACCTCGACGGCCATGATCGGCTCGAGGAGTACCGGCTTGGCAGCCTCGGCCGCCTTCTTGATACCCATCTGCCCGGCAACCTTGAAGGCCATCTCGGACGAGTCGACGTCGTGGTACTGGCCATCGACGAGGCTGACCTTCACGTCGACCATGCCGTAACCAGCGAGCACACCGGACTCGAGGCCGGCCTGAACTCCCTGATTGGTTGGGTTGATGTACTCACGGGGGATACGACCACCGGAAATCGCGTCGACGAATTCGTAGCCATTGCCAGGGTTCGGCTCAACGGTGAGCTTGATGACTGCGAACTGGCCCGAACCACCCGACTGCTTGATATGGCGGTACTCGACCGACTCGACCTTCTTGGTGATGGTCTCGCGGTAGGCCACCTGCGGCTTGCCCACAGTTGCCTCGACGTTGAACTCGCGCATCATGCGATCGACGAGAACCTCAAGGTGCAATTCACCCATTCCGGAGATGACCGTCTGGCCGGTCTCCTCATCGGTGCGCACGCGGAAGGTCGGATCCTCGTCAGACAGCGACTTGAGGGCCTTGCCCAACTTGTCTTGATCGCTCTTGGTCTTCGGTTCGATGGCAACGTGGATGACCGGCTCGGGGAACTCCATGCGTTCCAAGATCACTGGATCATTTCGATCGCAGAGGGTGTCGCCAGTGGTGACTTCCTTGAAACCGAGTCCGGCGACGATGTCACCGGCCATGGCTACATCGAGGTCTTCGCGCTGGTTGGCGTGCATCAGGAGAATACGGCCCAGGCGCTCACGCTTTTCCTTGGTCGAGTTGTAGATCTCCTCGCCCTTGGCGATCTCGCCGGAGTAGACCCGGAAGTAGGTGAGCTTGCCGAAGGGGTCGGCCACGATCTTGAACGCCAACGCTGCGAAGGACGGATCGTTCGGACCACGGGTGAGCTCCTCGTCGCCACGAATGTTCATTCCGTGAGCGGGCTCAATGTCCAGCGGGCTTGGCAGAAAATCAACGACGGCATCGAGCATCGGCTGGACGCCCTTGTTCTTGAAGGCTGAACCACACAGCACCGGAACGAATTCACCCGCCAGAGTGCCGGCGCGAATGGCCCGCTTGATCTCATCCAGCGAGACTTCCTCACCACCGAGGTACTTCTCCATGAGTTCCTCATCGGAGGTGGCGATGGTCTCCATCATCTGCTCGCGGTATTCATTGGCCTGGTCAACCATGTGAGCCGGAATGTCGACTTCATCCCACTTGGCTCCGAGTTCCTCGTCACGCCAGATCAGTGCCTTCATCTTCATGAGGTCAACAAGACCAGCGAAGGGCTCATTCGCCTCGGGGCCACCAGCGCCAACTGGCAACTGCACCACCAAGGGATTCGCCTGCAGACGGGACTTGACCATGTCGACGGTGCGATAAAAGTTCGCGCCGATGCGGTCCATCTTGTTGACGAAGCAGAACCGTGGAACGTTGTACTTATTGGCCTGACGCCAGACCGTCTCGGTCTGAGGCTCAACTCCGGCCACCGAGTCGAAGACGGTGACAGCACCATCGAGAACCCTCAGCGAACGCTCGACCTCAATGGTGAAGTCGACGTGTCCCGGAGTGTCGATGATGTTGATGCGATGGTCATCCCACGCGCAGGTCGTGGCCGCTGAGGTGATCGTGATCCCCCGCTCCTGCTCCTGTGCCATGTGGTCCATGGTGGCTGCGCCATCATGAACTTCGCCGATCTTGTAGCTCTTGCCGGTGTAGTACAAGATGCGCTCGGTCGTCGTGGTCTTGCCGGCATCGATGTGCGCCATGATGCCGATATTGCGAGTGCGTTCGAGGGGGAACTCACGCTTGGCCATTACAGGTCACTTCCATTCGGTCGTCGTGCTTGGGGGATGTCAAGGGGCAGAGGTGCGGGAATCCGCTTGGGATCACCAGCGGTAGTGGGCGAAGGCCTTGTTCGACTCGGCCATCTTTTGCATGTCATCGCGCTTCTTCATGGCAGCGCCGAGACCATTTGCCGCATCCATCAACTCGGCGGCCAGACATTCGGCCATGGTGCGCTCACGGCGTGCCCGGGAGTAATCAACAATCCAGCGAATGGCCAGAGTGCTAGCACGGCGGGGCCGAACCTCCACCGGAACCTGATAGGTGGCGCCACCGACTCGACGGCTGCGGACCTCAAGTGGGGGCTTCACATTGTCGATCGCCCGCTTGACGGTCTCGAGAGCATCGTCGCCTGAACGCTTCGCGATGAGATCCATCGCGTCGTAGACGATCCGCTCGGCGGTGCTGCGCTTGCCGTGCAGCATGACCTTGTTGATGAGCTGCGTGACCGTTGGCGAACGGTGAATGGGGTCAGCAACGAGTTCGCGACGGGGGGCGGGACCTTTACGAGGCATGGCTCACTTCTCTGCTTTCGCACCGTAACGGCTACGGGCCTGCTTGCGGTTCTTGACGCCGGCAGCGTCGAGAGCTCCACGGATGATCTTGTAGCGGACACCGGGAAGGTCACGGACACGACCGCCACGAACGAGCACGATCGAGTGCTCCTGGAGGTTGTGACCCTCGCCGGGGATGTACGCGGTGACCTCGATGCCGGAGTTCAACCGGACGCGAGCGACCTTGCGGAGCGCCGAGTTCGGCTTCTTCGGGGTGGTGGTGTACACGCGGGTGCAGAC
>JBDQKN010000246.1:0-3052 GCA_040263235.1 Ilumatobacteraceae bacterium | reverse complement strand
GGTCACTTCTGTACCGCCCGGGTAAGGCGATACCAGTCAGAGAGGCCCAGTTGTTCAGGGCGTTCGGTGGGCTCGATCCCTGCATCGGTGAACTGTTCGGCTCTCACAAGACCATCGAGTGATCGTCGCAACATTTTCCGCCGCTGCCCGAATGCGCCTCGCACGAGCGTTGACATGGTGTCGATGTCGATTCCTGCCGACTCGGGATGGGTCCGGCGTCGGATATCGACGAGGGCCGATTCGACGTTGGGACGCGGCAGGAAGACCGTTGCTGGCACTCGGCCGACCTTGGTGGCGATCGCGTGATGGGCAACCTTCACACTCACGGCCCCGTACTGGCGCGTCCCCGGTCCTGAGACGAAACGGTCGGCTGCCTCGTCTTGGACGAGTACGAGCATCCGTTCAATGCCGGGAACAGTGTCGAGCAGATCGCAGACGAGGGGTGTAGCGATGTTGTACGGAAGATTGGCCACGAGGACGGAGCCGGCATCCCTGGCCACTGTTGCCCAGTCGAGGGTCATGGCGTCGGCTTCAACCACCGTGATGTTGTCGAGACCAGCAGTGACTTCGCGGAGAGACCGCGCTAGCCCGTGGTCGACTTCGATGGCGGTGATCGATGCTCCGGTCTCGGCAAGACCGAGGGTGAGCGAACCGAGTCCCGCGCCGATCTCGATCACGCGGTCCTCTGCGCTGATCTGTGACAGCTCGACGATTCTGCGAACCGTGTTCGGATCGACCATGAAGTTTTGGCCAAGTTCGCGGCGAGGGGCCAGCCCCCCTGATTCGAGGAGTGAGCGTACCGCTGGTCGTGAGTGCGTCACCAGTGGTACTCGACTTTCACCGGTGCATCGGTCGGGTCGGCGATGGCCGCAAACCGATCGGGATGTAGCACCACTTCAGCCGATGGCGCCTCGACCAGAGCAGTGGCGATGCAGGTGGTGCTCCTGTTGTTGTCGAGGTTCACCACAGTGACAAACATTCCGAGTTCCGCACCGGCGGCGTGGCAGATATCGGATGCTTCCATCTCGTAGTCGAACGAGGCCAGGCCCGTGAGCCGATCGGTCGAGTCGGGAACGGCGATCTGCCCGCCCACGATCGGTGCGATCGTGACCCGCCGCTCAAGGTGAGCAGGAATCGGCACGCCGAGTGGGTCTTCGACTGGGTCGATCTCCGTGGTGTCGTCGGGCGCCAGGTCCGTCGTTGGAGGGGGTTCCTCGACGACGGTTGAAATGTCGTTCGGACGATCGTCGCCGCCAAGCAGCCAGACGGCTGGGACGGCGACAACAGTCACGGCAATTGCCAAGGCGAGTCGTCGACGCTGGGCGAGGGCTGGGTCGTTCATGGCAGTCCGAAGGCAAGGCGGGTATTCGCCCTGGTCGACTGTGCAACGATGGACACGTCCTCGCCGCGAAGATCAGCGATCGCAGTTCCAACCACCGAGACGAGCGCCGGATGATTGGGTCGTCCTCGGTGGGGGACCGGAGCCAGATACGGACTGTCGGTCTCGACCAACATGCGACTCAGCGGACATGCCACCACCGCTGCTCGGAGATCGACAGCCGACGGGAAGGTGGCGATACCGGAGAAACTCACAAAGGCGTCTCGGTCGACACACTGTTCCAGTTCGTCAGGTCCGCCGGTGAAGCAGTGAAAGACCGTCCGGCGTGGCATGCCCTCGGTGTCGAGGATCTGGAAGGTCTCCTCCCAAGCGTCTCGCGTGTGGATGACAAGAGCGAGGTCGCGTTCATTGGCGATACGGATCTGCTCGGCGAAGACGCGTCGCTGATCCTCGTGAGGTGAGTTGTCGTAGTGATGGTCAAGCCCGGCCTCGCCAACGGCGACGATGCCGGGCTCGTCGAGAAGGTCACGAATGGTTTCCGTTCCATGCCGAGCTTCGTGTGGGTGGAGGCCGACCGTGGCATATACCGCCTCGTTGGTAGCGGCGATGTCGAGAGCCAAACGACTGGTGGCGCGATCACATCCAACGACGATCATCGCTTCAACCCCGCCGGCCTTGGCGGCTTCGAGCGAGCCGACGATCCCACCGGGGATTCGGTCGTCGTAGATATGGCAGTGAGAATCGATCCAGAGGTGACCGCCCTGTTCGACGGTCATGTCAACTCCTGATCCGGGGGAAGAGGGGATCGCCCTTCTCGACCGCAGTTCCGCCGGCATACCCAGCCCATGCTGCTGCTTCAGGGAGTCGTTGATCGGAAACGCTGCCAGACAGGCCGATCCGACGCCAGATCTCGTCGGCGGTGGAGGGAACTGCAGGCCAGGCAAGCAGGGTGACAATGCGGAGCGCTTCGAGGGCGTCGCCCATCACGGCATCGACCGCAGGGCCGGGTTCTGCCTTCCAGGGTTCATGTGCCTCGAGGTAGGAATTCGTGGCTCGGATCAGTCCCCACGTGGCTTCGAGGGCTCGGGAGGGCGCGACGTTGTCCCAACCCTTGATGGCGCCTGCAAGAGCCTCGGCGGCGGCTTCAGCAAGGGTTGAGTCAGGTGAGGGCGCAGGTCCGATCCCACCGCACTTCTTCTCAACTACCGTGGCGACTCGGGCGGCGAGGTTGCCGAGGTTGTTGGCGAGATCGGCGTTGTAGCGCCCGATGAGTCCCTCGTATGAGAAGTCGCCGTCAGATCCGTAGGTGGTCTCGGCGAGGACGTAATACCGGAAGCCGTCGACGCCAACGGTGTCGATCAGATCGAGGGGATTGACGACATTGCCGGTGCTCTTGGCCATCTTTTCGCCGTCGACGAGGAGCCAGCCACCGACGGCCCATCCCTTCGGCAACTCGACTCCCGCACTCATCAGCATCGCTGGCCAGTACACACAGTGGTGGCGGATGATGTCTTTGCCGATCAGGTGGTAGTCCACTGGCCAGCGTTCGGTGTAGTCGGCGTCGGGATCGCCGAACCCTGTGGCTGAGAGATAGTTGGTGAGCGCGTCGAACCACACATATGCAACGTGTTGATCGTCCCACGGGAGCCGGATGCCCCAGTCGAGGCTGGTGCGGCTCACCGAGAAATCTCGGAGTCCTCCGCGGATCAGTCC
>JBDQKN010000245.1:0-3063 GCA_040263235.1 Ilumatobacteraceae bacterium | reverse complement strand
GCGCGTGATCTAGCCAATACGCCGCCGGCCCATCTCAATGCTCGCGACCTTGAGGTCATCACTCTTCGGCTCGGGCGGGAGTTCGGCTTTGGCGTCGAGGTCTTCGATGAGGAGGCGCTCGAGGAGATGGGTTGTGGCGGGCTGCTCGGCGTGAACCGAGGCAGCGTTGAACCACCACGATTGTTGAAGCTGACCTACTCGCCGCGAAACCCGAAGGGTCATGTTGCCTTGGTTGGCAAGGGCGTCATGTATGACTCAGGCGGTATCAGCCTGAAGCCGAGCGACGCGTTCCACGTGGTCATGAAAATGGATATGTCAGGTGCGGCAGCGGTGTTGTCGGCAATGACGGCCCTTCGTGATCTCCGCTGCCGTACAGCCGTGACCGGCTATCTCGTGTGCACCGACAACATGCCGTCAGGATCGGCGATGAAGCTCGGGGATGTGCTCACGATGCGCAATGGAAAGACAGTCGAGATCCACAACACCGATGCTGAGGGCCGTCTGATCCTCGCTGACGGATTGTCGCTGGCTGTCGAGGAGGCGCCCGACGCGATCATCGACATAGCGACGTTGACTGGTTCGGCGATGGCAGCCCTTGGACCGGATGTGGCTGCAGTTCTTGGCACTGATCAAGGTGTGGTCGATCGCTTGCGGTCGGCAGCGGAGTCGACGGGGGAGCCGATCTGGCAGATGCCGCTGGAGTCGGGCCGGTATCGCAAGCTCCTCGATTCGAATGTCGCCGATATGCGAAACATCGGTGGCCCGTATGGGGGATGTATCACTGCTGCGATCTTCTTGTCGGAGTTCACCGGCGATATCCCGTGGGCCCACCTCGACATCGCTGGCCCGATGAAAGTGGACGGCGACGAGTCATGGCGGTCACGGGGTGCAACCGGATTTGGTACTCGTCTGCTGATCGAAACGGTGACCGGTTGGTAGCTCGGTAGTCAGCCGACAAGGTCGACGGTCTCAGCGGCGATCGCTGCGGTTCGTTCATCGATGCCGGTACTGATCAAGCGGTCTCGTAATTCAGTTGTGTCGAGCGTCCAACTGCGATGGGTCCACTCATCATGGACGTGTCGCAGCCGATCAGAGAGCCTGTTGAGTTGTCTCTCAGGGAGGTCGGGGATTCGCCGCCGCACCTCGAGTGACTCTCGGCTGTGGCGAATGAGACCGAACATCGTGCATCGGTGCAGCGCTCGTCCAAAGGGGGACGCTTCTCGCTTGGCGTAACTCATCCCGATGGACCCTGCGAGGTCATCGAGGTCGATCTCGAACCCTTCCGGATGACGATCGAAATGATCTGCTAGCCGCCGGACGATCCACGTTGCTGATGGTCCGAGTGTGCTGATCCAAAAGCGCTCGACGTAGGTGCTGCGTGGATCGTGTCCAACGATGGCGCGTGCTGCAGGCTCAGGCCAGGGTCGAACAGCAGTCAGGGTCGGTGTGATCGTTGGCATAGTTCCTCCTCGACGGTTCGTCGATGATGTGGGTGGAGGACCCTGCCTGAGTGAAGGCCAACCCTTTCGTCTGCGCCAAACTCGGGACATGCCGATGCCAGAGACACCAACGCCACGGGAGGTTGCTGGTTGGGTCAGTGATGCCGACCGCGTGGTGGTGCTCACTGGTGCGGGAATCTCGACCGATTCAGGGATCCCTGATTTTCGGGGCCCGAAGGGTGTCTGGACGACCAACCCACTGGCAGAGAAGGCGAGCGATATCAAGCACTATCTTGCCGATCCAGAGGTGCGTCGGGCTGCATGGCGATCTCGATTGGAACACTCGGCGTGGTCGGCTGTGCCCAATGCGGGCCATCGGTCGATTGTGGACCTTGAGACCGGGGGTCGCCTTCACGCCTTGATCACGCAGAACATCGACGAACTGCACCAGCGGGCGGGTTCGAGTCCAGACCGGATGATCGAGGTCCACGGCACG
Organism: Ilumatobacteraceae bacterium; assembly: GCA_040263235.1. GTDB lineage: Bacteria > Actinomycetota > Acidimicrobiia > Acidimicrobiales > Ilumatobacteraceae > Casp-actino5. Next base: position 1,128 of record JBDQKN010000245.1, on the reverse strand, counting down.
GTCTGGTGGACACGGTGTTGGAGTTGTTCGGATCGCCGTCCGATGATGGAGGCCCTCGATCGAGTTCGATCAGGGGATGACGAACCGAACTGTCTGGTCTGTGGCGGGATCCTGAAGAGCGATACGATCAGCTTCGGCCAGTCGTTGGTGCCCGATGTGATCGACCGTGCATTCCAGGTGAGCGGTGAGTGCGATCTACTGGTCGCTATTGGCTCGACACTGAGTGTGTTTCCCGTCGCCAACTGTGTACCGCTTGCTCGCCAGGCTGGGGCACGGGTCGTCATCGTCAACGGGCAGGAAACCGCAATGGACGATCAGGCGCATGCTCTGCTCCGTGGCTCGATCTCGGAGATCCTGCCAGTGCTTTTCTGTGCCGGTGGGAATACCTGACCAGATTGGTAGGTTTTTGAATCGTATGGCGACCTTCCGAGACCTGCTGTCAGCTGCCAAAGCCGAGATCATCGAGGTGACCCCCGAGCTCGCCGCTTCCCATATCGAGTCAGGGCATCTTGTCCTCGACGTTCGCGAACCCGACGAATACGCGGAGGGCGCACTTTTAGGAGCCATCCACATTCCGCGTGGGCACTTGGAAGCCCAGATCGAGAATCGGATCATCGACAAGACGCTGCCGGTCGTCGTGTACTGCGCAGGTGGGGTCCGCTCGGCCTTTGCGGCTCAGACCCTGCAGCAACTCGGTTACGCCACCGTGGAGTCGATGGAGGGAGGCTTCGGTCGGTGGAAGGACGAAGGGCGACCGTGGCGGCAACCCGCATCCCTCAGCCCTGAGCAGCAGAACCGTTACAAGCGGCACCTGCTCCTACCGGAGGTTGGAACCGAAGGTCAGCAGCGGCTACTCAACGCCAAAGTATTGATGCTCGGAGCGGGAGGCCTTGGGTCGCCAGCGGCGCTGTATCTGGCAGCAGCCGGTGTGGGAACCATCGGCATCGTCGACATGGACGATGTCGATGCATCAAACCTCCAGCGCCAGATCCTTCACAACATCGACCGGATCGGTGACCGTAAGGTTGACTCAGCGAAGAAGACCCTGACGATGCTGAACCCCGATGTCAACGTGGTCACCTACGACACCAGACTCTCCGCTGAGAACATTCTCGACATCATCGATGG
>JBDQKN010000244.1:0-3064 GCA_040263235.1 Ilumatobacteraceae bacterium | reverse complement strand
GGCTGAGGGGATGGGTGTGGTACTGCTTGACGATGTCGACGTGGTTGAGGTCGTGAGCGCGCATCTCGACTATTTCGGTGCGATTGGCGCAATCGGCCCACAGGCACCACCCGACGAGATCATCGGTGGCTAGCGTGTCGGCTATGGACCGGCCCACGCGCTTCGAACACACGCGATTCCTTGGCGACAAGCGGACCCAATTGGTCTACGACCTCGACACGTGGGAAGACGGTGCAACGATCGATGAGATCGTCGCTGCTGAAACCGGTTTGTGTTTCGGCCCCGACACTCTTGCCGAAGCACGAAACCGGGGATACACCCTTGCGATGCCCGGGCGGGCACGCCGTTTTCGGCAACCGCGAGCCTGATTATGACAATGGATCAGACGTTCCCAAGTGGGAGTGAACGTCTGGCCTGTCACATCTCTGTCCCAGCTGATCGCGATGTTGAGACTCCGGGCGTCATCCTCTGCCACGGATTTCCAATTGGTCCGATCGACGCGCGACGGTCTGCCGGCACCTTTCCCCAGCTGATGGACCGACTGTGCCACGAACTTGGATACGCCGCAATGACGTTCACCTTCAGGGGGTGCGGCAACTCGACGGGTGATTTCTCTCTTCAGGGATGGATGGACGACCTTCGTAATGCAGTCGATCATCTGACCCATACCCTGGGGATCTCGAGGGTGGTACTGGTTGGGACCAATACCGGCGGTTCGCTCGTTGTTTGCGAGGCTGCAGATGACCCGAGAGTGGTGGCGGCCGGGCTCCTCTCGCCCCGTGCGGATTTCGACGATTGGGCCGAACACCCCCGACGATTTTTGCAACACGCAAAGGAGATCGGTGCCATCCGTACTCCAGGGTTCCCCGGTTCGATCGATGAGTGGTCAAGGGCGTTCAGACGTTTCAGGCCCGCGGCCGCTGCTCGGCGATTCGCTCCTCGTCCCCTGCTCGTGCTGCATGGAGAGGACGACGAGAGCGTTCCTGTCAGCGACGCGCGCCAGTTGGCGAAGGCTCACGGTTCTGCGGAACTCAATGTTCTGTCTGGAGCAGGTCACCGGCTTCGACACGACCCGAGGGCGATTGCGATCCTGTCTGGCTGGTTGGATCGAATCCGAACAGCCTGATCACGGAATGAATGGATCGACCGCGTCCGGGTCGATGTCATACCGGCGAATCGCATCGTCGATCACGTCGGCACTGATCAGCCCCAACTCGAGAAGGCCCGTCAGGGTGGCCACGACTACATGTCCGCAATCGACCTCGAAGTATCGGCGCAGCGCCTCTCTGGTGTCGCTACGACCCATGCCATCGGTCCCAAGGACGTGAAACGGGCGTCCGTCAGGAATGAAACGAGCAACTTGCTCGGGGACTGAACACATGAAATCGGTCACCGCGGTGATCGGCCCCGAGGACGTTTCGAGTAGTTCTGTCACGAGCGGTACCCGCCTTGATTGGGACGGATGGAGTCGATTGAAACGCTGTGCTGCCAACGCGTCCTCGCGTAGCCGCTTGTAGCTCGTTGCCGACCAGAGCTCCGCTGCGACGTCGTAGTGCTCTGCCAACTCTTTGGCCGCCGCCGTAGCAGCCTGATGTGCGACACCCGAGAACAGAATCGTCGCCCGATGAGAGAGCCCAGAGGGCGCAGGGGCGTACTGGTAGAGCCCTCGCACCGCTCCTTCGCTGAACGCCCGAGCATGTTCGGGCTCGGTCGGCAACGCCGGCATGGGGTAGTTCTCGTTGTACAACGTGAGGTAATAGATGACATCGCGCTCAGAATCCGCTGAGTCGGGCCCATACATCTGCTCGATGCCTGCCTTGACGATTGCTCCGACCTCGTATGCGAAGGCTGGGTCGTAGGCCTGAACAGCGGGCATGGTCGACGCAAGCACCAGGCTGTGACCGTCCTGATGTTGGAGACCTTCGCCGAGCAGAGTGGTCCGACCTGCAGTTGCCCCCATGAGAAAGCCCCGCGCCCGCGCATCCGTCGCCTGCCAGATCAGGTCGCCAACCCGTTGGAACCCAAACATCGAATAGAAGGTGTAGAAGGGGAGCATCGGAACCCCACGAGTGGAGTAACTGGTCCCAGCAGCGATGAAACTCGCCATTGAACCCGCCTCGGTAATGCCTTCCTCCAATATTTGACCATCAGAATCCTCGGCGTAGGAGAGCAAGAGGTCGTGGTCGACCGGTTCATATTTCTGACCCTGGGAGGCGTAGATCTCGAGTTCGCGGAAGAGAGCATCCATGCCGAATGTTCTGGCCTCGTCTGGAATGATTGGCACCACCCGGCGGCCAATGTTCTCGTCGCGACACAGACTGCGCAGCAATCTCGTGAAGCCCATGGTGGTGCTTACTGCCATCTCCCCGGAGCCATCAGCGAGTTCAGCGAACGTCTCGGGATGTGGCAGCGCCATCGGTCGCTTGGTGACCGACTTGCGTACCGGCATGACACCGCCGAGAGCTCGACGACGCTCGATCATGTACTGGTACTCGACTGAGTCCTCGGAGGGACGGAAGTAGGGCGGCTCGTCCGCCTCGAGCATCGAATCGGGAATCTCCTCGTGGAGGTGGAGGCGATCGCGCAGCTCGAGAAGCTGGGCCTTGGTCATTTTCTTGATCTGGTGAGTCGCGTTTCGGCCTTCGAAACCTGGTCCGAGCGTCCAACCCTTCACCGTCTTGCACAGAAGAACAGTTGGACGTCCGCTGCCGAGGTTCTCTGCGGCTGCCTTGTAGGCGGCGTACAACTTCTGATAGTCGTGCCCGCCTCGCGGAAGGTTGCGTAGTTCGTCATCAGTCAGATTCGACACCATCTGACGCAACCGAGGGTCGGGCCCGAAGAAGTTCTCCCGGATGTATGAGCCCTCTTCCACGGCGTATCGCTGAAATTCCCCGTCAACGGTGGTGTTCATCTGGTTGAGGAGGACGCCGTCCTTGTCCTGGGCGAGGAGGTCGTCCCACTTCGAACCCCAGATGACCTTGATGACGTTCCAGCCCGCCCCGCGGAATACCGCTTCGAGTTCCTGGATGATCTTTCCGTTGCCGCGGACCGGGCCGTCCAGACG
>JBDQKN010000243.1:0-3085 GCA_040263235.1 Ilumatobacteraceae bacterium | reverse complement strand
CGGGTGAGACCGACGAGGTGGTGGGGCGCCTCGAGGTGGAGATGCGAACGGCGGCCGCCGAATTGGAGTTCGAAAAGGCAGCCAGGCTCCGCGATCGACTCGAATCAGTGCAGCGAGCGGTGGAACGCCAGCAGATGGTGGCCGAACATCAGGACGACCTTGATGTGATCGGAGTGACCCAGGACGAGCTAGAGGCATCGGTTCAGGTCTTTTTTGTGCGTCGAGGCCGAGTGCTTGGTCGCAAGGGTTTTGTGCTCGACAAGGTTGAAGACTTGGGAGAGGGCGGACTCGTTGGCCGAATCGTCGAGACCCTGTATGGCGATGAACCTCCGATGGGCATGCCGCGCGAAGTGCTGGTTCCGAGCGTTCCCGACGAGATCGAGATCTATCAACAGTGGCTCAGCGAATTGCGGGGAACGAAGGTCACGATTCGGGTTCCGCAACGGGGCGACCGTCGCCGCTTGCTTGAGACGGTGACCCAGAATGCAAGCGAGGAATTCGTTCGGCATCGCATGCGTCGTGCGACCGATCACAACACTCGAAGCCGGGCGCTCACCGAATTACAGGATGCTCTTGACCTGCCCGAGGCACCGTTGCGCATCGAGTGTTACGACATGGCGCACTTGCAGGGAACTGACTATGTCGGATCGATGGTTGTACTCGAGGACGGGCTGCCAGCCAAACGGGAATATCGACGGTTCAAAGTGCACGTGCCCGGAAACGATGACTACGCGGCCATGGAGGAGGTGTTGACGCGCCGGCTTCAGGCCTACCTCGACGAGCGGGATCAACCTGTAGCGGAGCGAGGCGAGCGGCCCGGCAAGTTCGCTTACCCGCCACAGCTACTTGTCGTTGACGGCGGAAAGGGCCAGTTGGCTGTGGCCGAACGAGTCGTTGCGGCGCTCGGCCTGTCCGATGAGATCCCACTCGCCGCATTGGCTAAGCGGTTCGAAGAGGTCTATGTGCCAGGCCGTGAAGATCCGGTGCCGATTCAACGAGGATCTGAAGCGTTGTTCATGCTGCAGCGAATTCGTGACGAGGCCCACCGTTTTGCGAACTCATTTCACCGTGAACGTCGGTCGAAGCGGATGACAACGAGTGCTCTTGATGGTATTCCTGGCCTTGGCGAGGCCCGTCGAGAGCGGTTGGTAAAGGCACTCGGTGGAGTACGCGCCGTCAAGGCAGCTGATATCGAGACACTGAAGTCGTTGTCGTTTCTGCCCGACGCGGTCGCCGAAGCGATCTACGCCAAGTTCCATACGGACGAGGCTGTTGACGGCGACTGACTTCGTCAGAGTTTGCTGATGACCTCGTTGTGTAGCCGATCGAGATGATCTTTGCGGGCGTTCGGGTCGTTGCCCATCAGCCAGTCGGGAACGATGAACTCGTCGAAGCCGAGAGCGGCGTATTGATTGAACGTGTCGATCAGTTGTTCCGCTCCGCCGGCCACGGTCCTCGCGCCGAGTGGGCCTGACAGGACCTTGTTGTTTGCTGCTTCATCATCGGAAAGGTGAACCGCGACCTGCACCGATGTGCGGACCGTACCGGGGTCGCGCCCAACGGCGTCACAGGCACTCCGTAGCGCAGCGAGTCGTTCGCCGGCGCCATCGGGGTGTCCCCAGGTATTCCATTCGTCGGCATGGCGTGCGGTGATACGGAGCATTCGGTTGCCGCCGGTCCCGACCAGCAGGGGCAGCCGCTCTTGGATCGGCTTCGGCTCACATGGTGCGTCGGTGATGGTGTACAACGAGCCGTTGAACGTGGTTCGAGGATTGTCAAGGAGCGAACGGATGATCTGGATCGACTCCTCGAAGCGGTCGACACGTTCCTTCGCATGCTCGAGTTCGATGCCGTAGGCCAGATGTTCGTTGATCTGCCAGCCGGCTCCGAGGCCGAGCACGAACCGGCCGTTCGATACGTGATCGAGGGTTGCTGCGCGATTCGCAAGCAGTGCAGGATGGTGAACCGAGGTCGGTGAGACCAGGGGACCTAGCCGGAGGCGTTCGGTGACCACGGCAACCGCTGGAAGCAAGCCCCACACCTCATGGGAGTCACCGTCAGCCACCTCGGAGGTGCCGGTGTTTGGCATGTAGTGGTCGGCGAACCACATGCCGTGCCAGCGTCCATCGTCCAGCCAGCGAGCGAGGTCAAGGACGTCATCGACCGAGTACTTGATGTTGGGCCAGACGGAGAACTGCATGATGCTGACCGTAGTGTGTTTCTCGTGCCGGATGACCTGTCGCGACAGCTCTGGGAGGAGCATGCCCAATGGTGGATCGATGGATTCACCGACGGGGCTGACCCCGAGTACGAGGATCAGATCATCCCATTGGTGGTGAGCGAACTTGCGGGAGCAGGACGTGTTCTCGACGTGGGTACGGGTGATGGACAGATCGCTCGAGCGCTTGCCGATCAGGGTTGCGAAGTGGTCGGTATCGACCCGACGTCAAATCAGATTCGTGTGGCTGCTCAGCGCAGTGGTGGTCCGATCTACGTGCAGGCAGGTGCGGCGCAGTTGCCATTCGCCGATGGGTCCTTCGACGCTGCGCTGGCATGTCTGGTGTTCGAACACATTGACGATGTCGACGCAGCGATCGCTGAGGTCGCTCGCGTGGTGCGCCCGGGAGGCTCATTCAACTTCATGTTGAACCACCCGCTGTTACAGACGCCTGACTCAGGGTGGATCGACGACCATATGGTCGACCCGCCTGAGCAGTATTGGCGGATCGGTCCGTATCTCCATGAGGCCGAGACGGTGGAACAGGTTGAACTCGGGGTCTGGATCAGGTTCTTGCACCGACCATTGTCGAGATATCTCAACGCGCTTGCTGACGCAGGGTTGACGCTCGAACGCATGGATGAGCCGGCACCACCTGAACGATTCCTGGCACAGGCCCCGGAGTATTTCGACGCTTCAAGCGTCCCAAGGTTGCTCCATCTTCGCTTGCGCCGGGTCTGATCAGATTCGACGGCGAGACGAAAGCGCGATGAGCGAGCCGAGCGCTGCAGTCAGGATGAGTGCTGGAGTCGTTGTCGAGTTGGAGCCGGTGCTCGGCAGTTCTGCTGCAACCGTGATGGTTTGCCG
>JBDQKN010000242.1:0-3113 GCA_040263235.1 Ilumatobacteraceae bacterium | reverse complement strand
CGGCGGCGACTGCCGTCGAGAGGACCAGGGGTGGGATGGGCCCCACCGGCGGCGAAGAGAGTGAATTCGGAGAACGTGCCGGCGTCGCAGGTGAGGTTGACGACTGGCTCGACGTTGTTGGAGTCGGCAGAGGCACCATGGCTGACGGCCTCGACCAGCGCATCGAGCGCGCGCTGCCGATGGGTGCGGGGCAGGGTGGTGGCATCGGCATGGCCGTGTTCGGCCATGGCCTGGTCGTAGTCGGCAGTGAGTTCGCGCTGGATGAACTCGTCGAGCAACTGCTTGAGGATTGTGCCTTGGGCGGTTCCGCACTCGGCTTTCAAAATGAAGCGGTTGCCGACCACGGAGGTCGTGAGCCAACGGTCGGTGTCACGATCGGCGTGCTCGCGATGGGATCCATCGGCGTCGGCGAGGCTCACCCACCGCTCGAGCACACGCAGAAAGGTGTGGTGTGGCAGATCCTGAGCACAACCGAGGAGCAGCTTTTCGCTCTCGGCCAGATGGTGCTGTACCCGTGGGTTGGCGGCCACTCTGGCAAGAGCGGCGGCCTGTTCAATGCCGAGCGACCCTGAAGCGAATGCCGTCGCCCAGAGGTGAAGACCCTTCGATGGGAAGTCTGCGCACCGAGCACGCTGGTTCGCGGTTGATCGCGGGACGCCGGTTACAGCGGTGACCCAGGGGGCAATGCCCCGATGACCGTCGTAGGCGAAAGCACCCGTTGCCTCACCATGCCGTGCAAGTTCGACGGCGCAGGCCTCAACGGAACGACGAGCGAGTTCGACGGCTACAAGAGCAGCGTCGAGTGGCCGGAGATCAGCAGAGTTGCGCATTGCTGCGATCTCCTCGGCGTTGGGGAGTTCGATCACGATCGGCATAGTCATCACCGTAGCGAACGGGTGTTACATTATCGAACAGATATTCGATATGGCATCGAGACCGTTCGACGAATCGGAGACGATCTCCTAGCGTTTGGTTTCAGATGAACCTCATCGAATGTCCCAACTGCGCGACCGATGATCACCTATCCGGTGAGCGAGACGACGAACACATCACCGTGTCATGCGCGAACTGCGGATTGTCATGGACCCGACCGGTAGTGCCACATTGCGACCGATGTGGATCAACTGATGTTGTCGCCCACCCAGTGCCGCTGATCGAGCGCTCGCGAGGAACCCAGATGTCGATTACTGCCATGCACATCGAGACCCGTTGTCGAATCTGCGATGCAGATCTGCTGCGAGAACGAGGTACCGGTCATCTCCCTGATCGGCTCCGATGATCGACGCGAACTGTCGGGCACATCGCCCACGACCCTCGCCATTCCAGAGTCGTCTCAGACCTGACTCGGTGATGTGACTGGTTGCCAGGGCGGCACTTCAGGCCGCCTTGGATCGATTGGCTGATGCCAAGGCCAGGAACTTGATGCTCGGTGACAGCTGGTGTTCCAGATTGTCGGGTCGGCCACTGCAGCCTGCATGCGCCTCAAGCCGGCACTTGAAGATTCAGTCGACCGGAAACGATGTGTCGTGGCCAGTCGCTGACTAACGAACCGTGATCCCCGTGGTCAGGAGCAGATTCGTTCCATGTCGAGTACCGGTTGCACCCGAGCGACTTCGTGGCTTCGTATCAATCCAGCTCGGGCTTGCACAGCCAGTACGGCCATGGCGGTCTCTGCCACTCTGGCTTCATCGTGGAAGAGGTAGACCGACGAGGCCATGGTGACACAGGTGGGCCATCCCAGTTCGCGGAATCGGAATGACTGGATCAGGTTGTCGGTCTGATAGCGCACGCGTTCAGGGCCGTCGGGAAGATTGAGGGCGAAGCCGAAGCCGGGATCGATCCAGAGTCGGTCAACGCCGGCACCAGTGATCAAGTCGAGGCGCTCACGGAAGAACATCAGTTGAGCATCGATCATCTCCTCGGCCGATGGAACCGAATCGGACGATCGTGCGTTCTCGCCGGGTGTGTAGCACAGGATCAGGCCGGCTTGATGACGGGCGATCGCCTCGTACATCGCGATGTCGTCGACACGGCCGGTGAGGTTGATCACGGCTGCGCCTGCCTCGAGGGCGGAGATGGCCACGGCAGGGTGATAGGTCTCGACCGAGACGAGCATGTCCTCTGCGACGAGCGCATGGACCACTGGCTCGAGACGACTGATTTGCCCATCGATATCAACGAGACTTGCCTCAGTTCCAGTGGATTCAGCCCCGATGTCGATCATCGCTGCACCCTCGATCGTCATCCTTCGAGCACGGTAGAGAGCGGCATCGAGGTCGTGCACGATGCTCTCCCGATAGGAGGAGTCGCGAGAGAGATTGATCACGCCAAGTTGGTAGGGACGATCATCGAAGGTTCGTCCTTGGCGGGGAAATTCAATGGCTCGGACTGGCCGATCGAGCGCAACTCGGTGTTGTTCCCACAGTGGCATGAGATTGTCAGGTGTGATCATTAGACATCCTTCTAGGCAATCTCATCGTGGAGTCGTGAATCGACGGGGTCGTCGCGTTTGTGCCAGTTCATCGCCACTGCGGTGAGGTCACCGGGTTCGATCGGCAGGTCGTCGAGGAGCTCGCTCATGGTGCGTTCGAGTACGGGGTGCATGAGGTCGGGGGCCACGTCACACACGGGCACGAGGACAAATCTCCGCTCGTGTTGGCGGGGGTGGGGCACGAGCAGTTCGGCATCGTCACTGACGAGCGTGCCGTGGACTAATAGATCGAGATCGAGGGTGCGTGGGCCCCATCGGATCCGACGGACTCGCTGTTGCTCTGCTTCTATTCGGTGAAGTTCTGCCAGGAGTTCTGCGGCCGGAACTGAGGTGGTGGCACTCAGAGCGGCGTTCAGATACGGGCCCTGTTGGTCTGGGCCGCCAACCGGGGCTGTCTCGTAGAGATTCGACACCGATTCGATGTTGAGACCGTCGAGAGCGGCGAGTGCCTCAATTCCTGCCCGAAGGTGTTCGAGTCGGTCGCCGAGGTTCGAACCGAGCGCGATCAGGCACTGCACGGTTGGAGCCATACCTCGACCCTAGTTGGGCATTCCGGGGTCGTCTTTGTTGATCGCGGAGCACGCCTTATCCAATTCAGCGTGCTGTGCGGCGAGGAGCAAGG
>JBDQKN010000241.1:0-3122 GCA_040263235.1 Ilumatobacteraceae bacterium | reverse complement strand
GCTTGTGCGGGTGGCGGCGGCGATTGAGGCGGGTGAGCGGTCCCTTCTCCTGATGCTCAGTGAGCTCGATGTGGCCGAGATTCACTGTGATGCTGGCAAGATGGTCAACGTGAACCGTCTTGCTGACCTCCCGAAGGCAGCACAACATAAATGTCCGGACAATAGGTAGGATTTTCCGTATGACCTTCACCGAAGCGACACCTGCAGAACTCTCGCAAGCACTGCTTGATGGTGCACGACTGATCGATGTTCGTGAGCCGGCCGAGTACGAACAGGCCCACGTCCCCGGAGCGCAACTCATTCCCCTGAACAGCGTTCCTGAGAACGTCACAGCCTTCGCCGGCGGCACGACCACCTACGTGATCTGCCAGTCGGGCGCACGAAGCGCAGCAGCATGCGATTTTCTTGCTGCACAGGGTGTCGCAGTGATCAATGTCGTAGGTGGCACGATGGGATGGATGGCATCGGGATTCGAGATCGCGACCGGACAAGAGTGAGTTCGGGCGAAGCGCTCAACTTCCGTTGGATCGACTCGGCGGACGGCCTCGAGGGTGTCATCCGCGATCTCAGTGGCGTTGAGCGCTACGCAATCGATACAGAATTTCACCGAGAACGCACCTATTTCCCGGCGCTCGCGTTGGTGCAGTTGGCATGGGGTGATCAGATCGTCATCGTTGACCCCACGGTGATCGACCCGCGGCAACTCGGCGAACTCTTCAACAGCGATGCCGAAGCGGTGTTTCATGCAGCCCAGCAGGACCTTGACGTGCTCGGCCACGCAGTCGGCGTGATTCCACGCCGAATGTTCGACACCCAGATTGCCGGCGGATTCCTTGGCTACGGAACCCCTTCGCTTGCGGCGTTGTCCGCCGCCGAGGTCGGGATCACCCCCGCAAAGGGAGACAGGCTGACCGACTGGTTGCGCCGCCCACTCACGCCAGCACAACTTCAGTACGCAGCGGCAGACGTAGCGAATTTGCTCGAAATTCGCGATCGCCTGGTGGCCCGTCTTGAGGATCGCGGACGGGCCCAATGGGCCACCGATGCGATCGAAGAACTCCGTAGCCGTCGTAATGGCGCCGGTGACCCAGAGGATGCTTGGCTGCGGTTGAAAGATGTTCGGGGCCTGAAATCACGGGCTCGAGCCGTGGCCCAGGCAGTAGCAGCGTGGCGAGAACGCAGGGCCATGCGACTTGATATTCCTGTCCGCCAAGTGCTTCCCGACCTGGCCGTTCTTGGCATTGCGCAGCGCCAACCGACCGACGAGCGTGATCTCGCTCAGGCCCGGGGAGTTGACGGACGTGTTCGTGGTTCTGTGGCGACCGAGGTGCTGGCAGCAGTCGCTGAAGGTCTTGCAGCTGAACCCCCTGCTGTGCCGACGGGGGGCGACGAACTCGATCGCGAGTTGCGTCCCGCCGTGACGTTGATCTCAGCGTGGGTCGCACAGGTGGCCAGAGCGGAAGATGTCGATACTGCAATGCTCGCGACCCGTGCGGACCTGGTGGCCTTGCTGTCAGGCGATCCTGCGGCACGCCTGGCCTCTGGATGGAGAGCAGAACTGCTCGGTGATGATATTCGTGCCCTCGTGGGCGGGTCAGCAGCGCTCACATTCGTCCCCGGAGTCGATAGACGGCCCGGCGGGCTGCGTCTCGTCCGATCCGATCCGGTAGGGTGAACCTCCGATGCTTGTTCTGTGAGGACTCGCTCGCGTCCACATACCCGCACACTCACTTGGGAGCCCTACTGTGAAGAAGGGTCGACATCGCCGCTTCGAAGAAGCGCGAAAACTGAAGCAGGCCGGTCCAGGAGCCTTTGATCTGGGCTTTGGCGATCGTTCTCGTTCGTCCGATGATGGCGACGATGACGACGACTATGCCGCGCTGGCCGAAAAGTACGGCGTCACCTTTGACGACGAAGACGACGACGAGGCTGTCTAGGACTTAGCGCTGTTTGAGCGTTGGGTGTGGCAGCGGCACCCATGCCTCCCGGCCGAGTTGGGCCGCCATCATTTCGTAGATCTGCTCTCCGACGAGTTCGATGATTTCATCTCGTGACGAGCGGTAGACCGCATCGTTTCCGGTGAATGCCTCGGGTGCTTCGGTGCACCACCAATGGAACTCCGCTCCGCCATCTCCCCAATCGCGCCGTTTCCACTCTCGTAAGCGAGAGGTGACGTGCCCCTGATCGTCGGTTTCGTGCTCCAGTCGCATCGGCACTTGCCAACAGACGTTGGGTTTCCAGTCGAGGGGTCGCTCGCCGGCATCGATCGCGGCAATATGAAGTGCGCATCCGATCCCACCCTCAAAGCCGGGTCGGTTTAAGAAGATGCATGCGTCGTCGACGAGTCGGGTAACGGTGACTGGCTGGCCGTCGTCGCCGGGTTCGCCGGCGGCGAGAAAACCTTTGCTCACCGCTTTGTCGTGGAATTGCATGTGTTCTGGCCTGACTCGAACAAATGCCGCGACAACGGTCTGCACGTCGTCATCATCGACGAAGTGGGCGCCGTAACTGCAGCAGCCCTGCATCATCTCGGTCGCATCGGCATCGAGTACTCCTTGGCACCCCTCGCCGTAGATGCATCGGTGGTTTGAACGGAGATAGGTCGCGTCGAAGATCCACGTTCGATCCTCGGTTGGATCGGCGAATGAGATCCACTCATGTATCTCCGTTGGGTCGTTGCCGACTGGGATCGAGCTGTTCGCCGGGGATGGAGCCACCTCGTCCACGGTATCGGCCTCGGTAGGCTCAGTTCCTCTATGAGTACGTCGAACGGCAGCGGTTCCATCATCGGTTCGGGGTCGGTGAGCGCTGATGCCCTCCGCACGTCGTTCCTTGAGTTCTTCGCCTCGCGCGATCACACCGTTGTTCCATCGGCGAGCCTGATTCCTCACGATCCATCGCTGATGTTCACGGTGGCGGGCATGGTCCCGTTCAAGCCGTATTTCGTTGGCGATGAGGTTCCGCCATATCAGCGCGCGGTGAGCTCTCAGAAGTGTGCTCGTGCCGGTGGAAAGCACAACGACCTCGATGACGTAGGTCGCACGAAACGCCATCTCGTGTTCTTTGAGATGCTCGGCAATTTCTCCTTTGGTGACTACTTCAAGTCCGAGATCATTCCCTGG
>JBDQKN010000240.1:0-3130 GCA_040263235.1 Ilumatobacteraceae bacterium | reverse complement strand
TTCGCCGCAGGTGGTAACCGGTGTGGCGAGGTCTTCCAGCGCTGCGATCTCGGTCAGGCGTTCAGCTCCAGCTCGGAATGCCGCCAGATAGTCGGGGATTGGCAGTGGACAGGGGAGGTAGGGATCGACCGTCATCAGATGCGACGGTAGCCTGAGCAAATGACTGCTGCCGACGCCCCCCGCAGCCCGTTTGCCGCCGATGAACTGGCAGAGACGGACACGCTCGTCGAGATCACCCCTGGAGCGCTTGAGGTGATAATCGGTCTCCGAGATGCCGAGGACGACCCTGCATCGCTCGGTCTGCGCATGGGAATCATCTCAGCACCAGGCGAGGAGTTCCGTTACGACCTCGGATTCGATGAGTTCCTTACGGCTGCCTTCACCGACGAAGTTCGGACCATTGGTGGGCTCAAGGTGATCATTCCGGGCGACTCGGTTGACTATCTGAGAGGTGCCGTGCTCGATCACACGGAGGCACAGGGATTGGTCATCCGGAACCCGAATCGACCGACTGCGCCAACGATCGAGGGCCTGAAGTCCGACGACCCTCTATCTGCAGAGATCGAGGCGATCATCTCCACCGAGGTCAATCCAGGCTTGGCAGCGCATGGCGGTTTCGTCACCTACATGGGTCACGATGGCGAGGGAGTCGCGTACATGACCATGGGTGGGGGATGCCACGGGTGCTCGATGAGCAAAGCGACCATGCTCGACGGCGTTCAGACGATGGTGGTCAACGCAGTTGAAGGCATCACGGCGGTGCGCGATCTCACCGATCATTCAACGGGATCGAACCCGTTCTACAGCTGACTTCAGCCTTGGAGCGCAGACTCAAGGTCGCGCCACAGGTCGTCTACCCCTTCGAGTCCGATCGAGAGTCTGACTAGACGATCGTTCACCCCTATTGCAGCTTGAGCCAGGGCGTCGAGATGTGCATGGGTGGTTGTGGACGGCTGGCAGGCGATGGTCTCTGGCCCACCGAGGGAGGTTGCGCATCGGATCAGGCTCAGTCCGTCGACGAACGACGGGTAACGCTCTGTGACGAGTTCGAACGACAGTAGTGAGCCGGCTCGCTTCAACTGGCTTGAGGCGAGTTCGAACTGAGGATGACTGTCGATGCCGGGGTGATGCACCACTGAGATAGCCGGGTGCCGGGTCAGTCGCTGTGCCAGGTCGAGAGCAGTGGCGCATTGACGCTCGTGGCGGACGTCAAGGGTGCGGATTCCTCGCAGCGCAAGCATTGCGTCGAAGGGCGACGCGACTGCGCCATGGATCACCGAGTATCCCCAGATCGCATCGATGAGATCCCGCTCCCCGGCGAGCACACCCATCGTCACATCGTTGTGACCGGCGATGCCCTTGGTGGCTGAATGCATCACCAAGTCGACCCCGTGGTCGAGTGGCCGTTGGCCAAGGGGCGTGGCGAAGGTGGAGTCGACCATCGTGAATGGCCCGATGATCGAACCGATCTCGTCGAGGTCGACAAGATCAAGAAGCGGATTTGACGGGGTCTCGACGATGACGAGCGTTGTTCGCCCCGGCTCGACTGCCGTTGCGAGTGCCCCCGGTCGTGTGGCGTCAACCCACGTTGTAGAGATGCCGAGACGAGCAGCTGGGCCGTCGAGCAGGGCCCGAGTTCCGGCGTAGCACCGTTCGGAGGCCACGATGTGGTCGCCGGCTGAGCAGAGCGAGAAGACCGCAGTCGAAAGGGCGCCCATACCCGAGCCGAGCGCAAGTGCGGACTCTGCTCCTTCGAGTGTCGCAACCGCCTCCTCGAACGCCGTCACGGTGGGATTGCCGTAACGACCATAAAAACGGTCGGGTCGTGTATCTATGGCCTGCCGGGCTGCTGTGGCGGCGCCATCTGCTTCCCAGACGGCTGCAGTCCACAGGGGAGCTGCGAGGGCTCCCTCGTTGGCGCCCCGCCCGACGCGCACTGCCGTCGTGGCAGGAGATTCGATGGGCGAGTCGCTCATTGACCGTACGGTATCGGTACGCCGAGTCGGGTGAGTATCTCGTCGTGGAGCAGGCCGTTGGAACTGATGGCGGTCGGCCCAGAATGGCTAGCCCGACCGAGATGGTCCGTCAGACGACCGCCGGCCTCTTCCACGAGGAGGCGGACCGCAGCGATGTCATATGGCTCGAGCCCAACGGCGTCAACGGCCAGGTCAACCGCCCCCTCAGCCACCAGGCAGTGCTGCCAGAAATCGCCCATCCCGCGTGACCGACGTGCATCGAGGGCCAGTTGTACGAGCGCCCCTGTGGCGTTGAGGTGTTCCCACCCGTCGTTGATGATCACATTGACCTGGGCTTCGTCGATCCGATCGACTTGCGAAACGCGGCATCGCCGACCATTGGCCCACGCTCCACCTCCAGCGGTGGCCCACCAGCGACGACCAAGAGCCGGGGCGGAGATCATTGCCACGCAGAGCCCCTGCTCAGCGTGTTCAAGCGCGATCAGTGATCCCCAGACTGGAATACCTCTGGTGAAGCCAGAGGTGCCATCGATCGGATCGATGATCCAGGTCCAAGCAGATCCGGGTGCTCCGGCGGATCCGTGTTCCTCACCGAACACCGCGTGATCGGGTCGCTCGATGGCCAGGCGCTCAACGACCAGTCGTTCGGCCTCACGGTCTGCCTCGGTGACCTCTGATCGGTCCGCCTTATGGTCGACAGCAAATGACCGCGATTCGAACAGCGGCAGGGTGACTGAGTCGCATAGGTCGGCCAATTCTGCTGCCAAGGCGAGTTCTGCTTCGTGGGGTGTGGTCATGGTTCGAACCTTGGGCGACGCTTCTCATCTAGTGCGCTGAGACCCTCAGCCGCATCAGGGCCAAGGAAGTTGAGCATCTCGTAGGCGAGGCTCGCCTCGAACGCTGGTAGAGCCTGCCGTAGCCAATGATTGAGTGCGCGTTTGGTGAAACGCACGGCATGGGTGGGGCCGGTCGCCAGTGTCGTTGCGATCCTGAGCGCCTCAGGGAGCACATCTTCAGTCGGAACCGCCTTTGAGACGAGGCCGATCCTCTCGGCCTCCCGACCGTCGATGAACTCGGCGGTCATCAACAGGTACTTGGCCTTGGCCATGCCGCAGAGCAGTGGCCAGATCGCTACGGCATGATCGCCCGCAGCT
>JBDQKN010000239.1:0-3135 GCA_040263235.1 Ilumatobacteraceae bacterium | reverse complement strand
GGGGAGAGGTCAGCAACTCGTTCAGCGATGGCGTCAGCCATGGGGTTCGTGAAGGGGTCAAAGCAGGAGTAGGTCTCGAGTTGGCTCATCTGAGCCGCCACGGCCTCCGCAATCTCGGATCTGCCATGCCCGATGTTGCAGTACCAGAGTGACGCCATTCCGTCGATGTACTCATTTCCATCGGCATCCCACAGCAGAGAGCCGCTGCCCCGAACAAGAGGGATGAATGCCTCGCGGGCGGGCTTAGCAAAAGGGTGGAGAAACGCGCCGGTCACACGTGGAACCGTAGTCGTTCAGCGAACCGCGTCACGGCCCGTTGTGCGCTGAGTCGTGTTCATCGGCGAGACTGAATCCATGAGTAGCAATCCCGCAGCAACTCGTCTGATGGTGGTCTCCAATGATGGTGAGGACGACCACCGCGTCCCTAGCGGCCATCCGGAACACCAGGGCCGGCTCAAAGCCGCCATGGCGGGAATCAGGGAGAGCCTGAGGGGAGCTGAATGGGTTGAGGCTTCTTGCCGTGCAGCCACCGACGCCGAGTTGGGTGTTGTTCACACCAGTGAGTACCTCGAGACATTGGCTGTCGATCAGGCTCAGGGGGGATCTCAACTTGACCCCGACACCCATTCGTCCCCTGGTTCGCTCATGACTGCCCGGTTGGCGGCTGGTGCCTGTCTTGAGGCGGTAAGAGCGATGGATGACGGTCGGGCTCACCACACGCTTGTCGCCGTTCGGCCACCGGGCCATCACGCTTTGGCCGACCGGCCGATGGGATTCTGCTTGGTCAATAATGTGGCGGTTGCAGCGGCGGCACTCGCTGCTCGGGGTGAGCGGGTCGCCATTGTCGACTGGGATGTTCATCACGGCAACGGCACCCAGGACATCTTCTACAACGACCCGCGAGTGCTCTACCTCTCCACCCACCAGTCGCCTCACTATCCGGGAACGGGTGCTCTTGATGAGATAGGTGGAGCGGGAGCGGAGCGCACCACGGTCAACATCCCACTCGGGTCTGGGTCAGCGGGCGACACCTTCCGGGCGGTCTTCGATCAGGTCGTGCTGCAACGCGTTGCCGAGTTCGCGCCCACTCGTTTGATCATCTCAGCGGGCTTCGACGCCCACCGCGATGATCCTCTTGCCACCCTCGGGCTGACGACTTCGGACTACGTGGCAATTACCGAGCGCATGCTTGAAGTGGCACCAGACGGACGAATGATGGTCGTGATGGAGGGCGGCTACGACCTGACAGCGCTTGGCAGATGTATCGGTTCGGTTGCCGCCGTGTTGGCTGGGGTTGAGGTTCCACAATTTGAGGGTGAAGGGTCAACATCGGAAGGTGTTGACGCTCAGACCCTTGCCCGGGCTCTGGCGGTACACCGATGAGCAGGCAGAGTGGTGACGGATTCGTCCGTTGTTCTGATGGCCACGTCAGGTGGGGCCTTTTCGGAGCTGCAGGTGTCGTGTTTGTACATCGACATGACGATGGGTGGCGCGTCATGCTGCAGCGCAGATCTGCCTTTGCCCATGAGGGTGGCACGTGGTCCTGCGCAGGAGGGGCGCTCGATCAGGGTGAGACACCTCTCGAAGGTGGTTTGCGTGAGGCCTCTGAGGAGGTCGGAAGAGTCCCCGCCGATGCGGTGGTGCTCGGTTCCGTGGTTTTTCAACCGGCGACGGACTGGTCGTATACGACATTCGTGGTCGAGGTGAGTGAACCCTTCGGGGCGTCGATCAACTTCGAAACCGATGATGTGACCTGGTTCGATCCAACGTCGGTGGACGGCCTCGAGTTGCACGCTGGCTTTGCGGCAACATGGCCCGAACTCCGAATGCTTATCCCCACCGATTGACGCACTGTGGGGGTGCCCTGCCCGACGGATACCGTTCGGGTGGTGAGCGATGGTGAGCCGATCATCTGCGTGCTCGGCGATTACGCATGGGATGTGTTGATACGCACGAACACCGAACTGTTGCGGGGAGGCGACACCTTCGGTGAGGTGGTACTCCTGCCAGGAGGCAGCGCTGCGAATGTGGCCGTGTGGGCGGCACGTTGTGGCCGAGAGGTCACCTTTATTGGCAAGATCGGGCGTGACCGCATGGGAGCCCTCGGGCGAGAAGACCTCGAGAGCGAAGGCGTCGATCACCGACTTATTGAGACCGATGCTCATGCAACGGGGTCAGTAGCGGTATTCGTCGACCATACGGGTGAGCGCTCGATGGTGTCTGGTCATGGTGCCGACTTCTACCTCCTGCCATCTGAACTTCCGAGACGGGCGATTGATTCGGCTGCCCATCTCCACCTCACCGCTTGGTCGTTCTTCACTGATCCGCCACGGTCGGCAGCTCGTGAGGCGGCGAGAACCGCCAAAGCCGGTGGTTCCACCGTGAGTTTTGACCCGGGGTCGTTCCAGATGATCGATGAGATGGGGGTCGATGCGTTCCTGTCGGTGACTACTGATATGGGGGTGGACCTCTTCCTGCCGAACAAAGAGGAGGCATCGGTGCTCACTGGCATCGCCGACCCCGAGGCTGCAGGTCGGCGACTTGTCGAACTCTTCGGAGGGGCGCTTGTGGTGCTCAAACTCGATGCCGAGGGTGCGCTGGTGGTGGATGGCGACACGATCAGTCACATTCCGCCATCGTCGAATCGACTGGTGGATGCAACGGGTGCCGGCGACTCGTTCGCTGGTGCATTCCTGTCTCGATGGACTGTTGGAATTTCAGCGTCTGAGTCCGCGTCATTTGCTGTCCGTGTGGCGGAATGGGTTATTGGGCATCCCGGTGCACGCCCAGCACCTGATCTGGCCCTTCGCTCCGTGCTCGGCTGATTCACCTGAGCTCAGCGGATTCGTGATCTCCTGAGAGCGCTGAGTGCTGAGGGGACTGGAATCGAACCACTCAGCACGACCCGGAAGGGAGCGGTTGAGCGCGAGGCGATCAGTCCCTGTACCGGCGATTCGGATTGCGCAGCCAACGTCAAGCAATTCAGTACAGAAGCACCGCTCTTGGGCCCGATTGTGAGGTAATGCATTCGTTCCTGTAGGCACCACTGAGGTGGGTGGGAGAGATTGTGACCAAAGTCACTTATCCCGGCTCAAAGTGTGTAAACATTTGTGGGCCAACCAGGCAACTAGGAGG
>JBDQKN010000238.1:0-3143 GCA_040263235.1 Ilumatobacteraceae bacterium | reverse complement strand
CTGGGGAGATGGGACGTCACGAATCGTCTGAACCACGCAGACCTCGAAAGCAGTCCCGAATGTCGAGTGCCAGAGCATCGGGCTGCTCGAACGCCGCGAAATGGCCGCCGCGTTCCATCTCGGCCCAATGCACGATATTGAATCCCTGCTCGCACCAACTCCGTGGCGAACGAATGATTTCTTTGGGAAATGCGGCGACAGCAGTTGGGATCTCAACACGCGGACCCGGACCGAAGCTTGAGAAACTCTCCCAGTAGAGGCGAGCTGACGATGCTCCTGCTGCTGTGCACCAATACATCATCACGTCGTCGAGCATTGCGTCACGGGACAGGGCATTCTCTGGGTGCCCATCACAATCACTCCACGCCCAGAACTTCTCGATGATCCATGCCAACTGCCCCACCGGCGAGTCGGTTAGACCGTACCCAAGTGTCTGCGGACGTGTGCTTTGCTGCTTCGAATAGCCCGAGTCCCACTGCTGATAGTGAGTGAGAGCGGCGAATGCCTGTTCATCTGCTGGTGTGGGCGAAGCGAGTGCCTCGGGCGTTGGTCCGGCGATTGGCATGTTGAGGTGAATAGCCCGACAACCGTGCTCGGGAGTCGCCGACGCGTCGCGGCCGATCTGAGTGGTCACGGCGGCGCCCCAGTCGCCACCTTGGGCTACCCAGCGGTCGTAACCGAGCCGATCCATCAGGGCGGCCCACATCTCCGCTATTCGAGCCACACCAGTTCCGCTTGAGTTGGGCTTGGCTGAAAATCCATAACCGGGAAGCGATGGACAGATGACGTGGAACGCGTCCGATGCGTCGCCACCAAATGCAGTCGGATCGGTGAGCCTCGGGATCAGATCCATGAATTCGACAACCGAGCCCGGCCAGCCGTGGGTGATCAGAATTGGAAGGGCATCGGCGTGTTGCGATCGCTGGTGGATGAAGTGAATGTCAAGGCCATCGATGTCGGTCATGAAATGGTCGACCGTGTTCAGGCGCTGCTCTCGTTGTCTCCAGTCGTATCCATTAGCCCAATAGGCCGCGAGTTCCTGCAGGTAGTCGAGCGGAACCCCCTGCGACCAGTCACTCACGGTCTCTGATTCCGGCCACCTAGTCATCGCCAAGCGACTCCGAAGATCGTTGAGCACCTCGTCGGGAACGGCGATCTCGAATGGGTCAAGGGTGAACGGGCGCATCCTGAGATGCTCGCATATCAGCAGGCCGCCGGCACCTAATGTGATGCCATGTATCGGCCTAAAGCCTTCCATGTTGAGGACGACGTCGCGCTCGCTAGTGCCCGACAAATTGGCTTTGGACATCTCGTCGTGGCTGCCGAGGATCAGATTCATTCCGCCCCAATGCCGTTTCTCATCGATGAGCATTCTGGGTCACCGATACTGCTCGCACATGTGGCACTGGCCAACCCAATGGTTGATGTGATCGGCGAAGGCGCCGAGGCACTGGTCATCGTCGCTGGCGCAGATGCCTACGTCTCCCCCAGTTGGTACCCATCGAAACAGGAACATGGACGTGTCGTTCCGACCTGGAACTACACGGTCGTGCATCTCAGGGGTGAGATCAGCGTCTTTCGAGACGATGAGCGGATTGGCCTCATGGTCTCGGCGCTGACCAATCACCATGAGCGAGACCGAGCCGAACCGTGGGCAGTCACCGACGCCCCGGCCGAGTTCATCTCGGCGCAACGCCGTGCGATCGTCGGCCTTGAGATGAGTCTCACCTCAGTGGAGGGGAAAGCCAAATTGAGCCAGAATCGCTCCGCAGCTGATCGGACCGCTGTCGTAACTGGCCTCCTTGGCGGGCATCTCAGAGATCAAGCGGTTGGAACAGAGATGGGCGATTCGCAATGAGCCAACCGTTCGATCTCATCACGCTGGTCGGCGCACATGTTCGGCTGGAACCACTCGACGAGAGACACACCGCTGGCCTTGTGGCAGCAGCTGCCGGGCAGAGGCGGACATTCGCCTACACCTGGGTGCCAGAACCAACAGTCACAGAGGTCAGCCGCTATATCGACGAGGCACTTCGCCAGCACGCTGCAGGGCTTGGCCTAGCCTTCGCCACCATTCGGGTGGATGACGGTCTCATTGTTGGCAGCACCAGATTTATGAGCGCTGAGTACTGGACGACTCCAGACCGGCAGGAACGACACGATGCCACACCAGACGCACTCGAGGTCGGCAGCACCTGGCTCAACGAGAGTGCTCAGCGAACCGGAGTGAACACCAATGCAAAGATGCTCATGTTCGACTACGCCTTTGACACGCTT
The DNA here is from genome assembly GCA_040263235.1 of Ilumatobacteraceae bacterium. Classification (GTDB taxonomy): domain Bacteria; phylum Actinomycetota; class Acidimicrobiia; order Acidimicrobiales; family Ilumatobacteraceae; genus Casp-actino5. Next base: position 866 of record JBDQKN010000238.1, on the reverse strand, counting down.
GGCGTGAAGCGAGTCACCTTGAAGACCGATGCGCGCAACCGACAGTCTCGAGACAACATCGAGCGTGTCGGAGCGACATATGAGGGCACTCTCCGCTCTCATATGACGGCCAGCGATGGCGGTGTGAGGGACTCGGCTATGTATTCATTGCTCAAGTCCGAGTGGCCAGCAGCTCGAATCGCGCTTCAGGCACGCCTGCGTAGCGGCGAGTCTCAGTCAATGCCCAGTTGAGACCTGATCGACTCTCGCACTGACGATCCGTCGACAGCGCCGGTCGCAGTCGCTACAGCAGGTCGGCGCGACTTGTCTTACGAGTGATCCTCGGCACCTGGTCACGCCCCACCAGGTGGGGCGCCCCGTCAGCCTTATTCCCCGCTGACACCATCGATCGACTCCCTGAGTAGATCGGCGTGGCCGTTGTGCCGCGCGTATTCCTCAATCATGTGGCACACAATCCATCGCAGGGAGGGCGCCGTTCCGTCGTCGAACGAACGGAGCGCCACCGTCGACATGTCGCCATGCTCGAGCACCGTGCGAACAGCCTTCCGAGACTGCTCAACCGACTCGAGCCACAGTTCAACGAGGAACCCCGGCGTGTCGCTACCGGCGGAATGCCAGTCCCAATCGCGGTCAAGCGACCAGTCGACTGATGCCCACGGCTCTCGATCGGGGCCGTCGAGGAGCACCCGGGAGAACCAGTAGTCCTCGACGAGAGCAAGGTGTTTGATCATGCCACCGAGCGTCATCGAGGACGCGCTGGTCGTTTGGGCCAGTGCGTCGGCGTCAAGTCCTTGGGTCCGCCAGGTGAAGGTAGCCCGCTGGTCCTCGAGGAATCCGATCAGCGTCGCAACTTCATCTGCTGCGGT
>JBDQKN010000237.1:0-3153 GCA_040263235.1 Ilumatobacteraceae bacterium | reverse complement strand
CGACCGCACTTCTTCCAAGCCGCCAGCGGTCGTCCTCTGCTACTCGCCGGAATCGCAGCCGACCGGCCATGCCCTGATGGGGGAGATCCCCTCAAGACCGTCTGCCTTCTGACAACACAGGCGAATGGGACCATGTCGCCGATACACGACCGTATGCCTGTTCTTCTTGATAGCGACGCCACCGATGTCTGGCTCCGGGCGGACCATTGGGAGGCCCGGGACCTCCTCACTCATCTCTTGGCTCCGGCACCAGACGATGTGCTGACGGAATACGAAGTGTCTACCGAGGTGAACAGCGCTCGAAACGAGGGGCCCCACTTGACCGATCCGGTTGATGTCTCTCCGACCACATTGTTCTGAGAGTCAGGATTCAGTCAATCAATGCTTGATACACCAGCTGTTTGAGCTGAGGTCTGATCGGATGAGTGCTTGAGGGCATCAACTGGGTGACGAAGACGACGGCAAGGTCCTCCTTGGGATCGACCCAGAAGGCCGTGCTTGCAGCCCCACCCCATGCCATCTCGCCGGCTGAGGAGGGGACCTTGTTCTCCGCTGGATCGATCACCACGGAGAATCCGAGACCGAAACCCATTCCAGTGAAGGTCGCCTCGGCGAACAGAGGACGACCGATTGTCTCTAGGTCGACACCACCCGGAAGATGATTCTGACCCATGTACTCCACCGTATGACGTCCGAGAATTCTCTCGCCATCGAGTTCGCCACCATTGAGGATCATGCTGGCAAACCGGAGGTAATCAGCTGCCGTCCCATAAAGGCCACCACCGCCCGAAAGCATCCGGGGCCTGAGAGGGCGGATCAGGAACTCCGGAGCCCGCATGGCGCGACCATCCGCCGGATTCGGGATGTAAAGGGCTGCCAGCCGATCTGCAGCGGAATCGGGGAGATGGAACGTCGTGTCACTCATTCCGAGAGGATCGAGAATTCGTTCCCTCATGAACGTTTCGAGGTCGCAACCTGCCGCAACCTCAACGACCCTGCCGAGCACATCGGTTGAAACTCCGTAATTCCATTCTGTGCCCGGTTGGAACACAAGAGGCAGAGCGGCCCAGCGATCACAGCATTCAGCCAGGTCAAGGTCTTCGGGTTGTCCCCACTCGAAGCCAGCTGCTCGATACATCGCGTCAACTGCATGGGTGTTATGAAACCCATAGGTGAGGCCTGCCATGTGAGTGAGCAGATGCCACACCTGCATGTGCTCAGTTTGTGGTTCGGTTACCGGTCGTTGTATCGACCCAGAGCGGTACACCTGGGTCGAGCCGAAGGAAGGGATGTATGCCGACACAGGATCTTTCAGCTGGAGACGTCCCTCCTCGAGAAGAATCATCGCTGCAACCGAGGTGATCGGCTTCGTCATCGAGTAGAGGCGAACGATGGTGTCCTCAGCAAAGGCCTGTCCAGCCTCGAGATCTCGCATGCCGGCAGTGGTGTGATGCACTAGTTCCCCGCGACGCTGCACCATTACCTGCCAGCCAGCGAGCCGCCCGTCGTCGACATAGCGATTGAAGTGTTCATCAATTCGACCGAGTCGTCTTTGGTCAACGCCACCAACGGTCATCGTGAAACCTCCTGCTCGTGACCCGACTCGATGAGGGCTCGCCGGATCGCTTCTGCGGCGCCATCCAGCGCCGAACGGTCGATCGATGTTGCGGCACTAGCGAACGACAATTGGTTCATGTTGTCGGTGGGAATGACGTGAATGTGAGTATGTGGAACCTCGTAGCCAGCGATGATCAACCCAACGCGTGTAGGAGAGAATGCTGCTTGTTGGGCCAGAGCGATACTGCGGGCCACGCCAAAGAGGTGGCTACTGACTTCTGCATCTAGATCGATCCAATGTTCAACCTCATCGATGGGAACCACGAGGGTGTGACCGTGAGCCATTGGATTGATCGACATGAACGCGGCGCACCGATCGTCTCTCCAGACGAAGGTGCCCGGAATCTCACCGTCGAGGATCCGGGTGAATATGGTGGGCATCCGTTCAGCGTACGCTTCGCGGGTGGGATCAAATGAGCCGACGGGGCCACCGACTGGGATGTTCGATGGCATGTGGACGGTTCCCAATCTCGTCACCTTGATCCGTCTTGCCATGTTGCCGGTTTTCTGTTGGGTGCTCTTTGGGCTCGGTGACCGCCATATCGCGGCTTGGATTCTCGGAGGGCTCGGCGCCACCGACTGGGTCGACGGGTACCTCGCGCGACGACTTCATCAAACGAGTGAATTCGGGAAGGTCTTCGATCCGACGGTCGACCGCCTGCTGTTCTTCGTTGGCATCATCGCACTGATCATCGATGGTTCGGTGCCGACGTGGTTCGCCATCAGCGTTCTCGCACGGGAAGTACTCGTCGGAGCAACCATGCTGGTGGCGACAGTGTGGTTCTCGATGGAGAGATTTGACGTCACGTGGTGGGGTAAGACGGCCACATTTCTCTTGATGCTGACCTTCCCGGGATTTCTGATGGGAAGCAGCGATATGCCGATTGCCGGGGCCTTTCTTGTCGCTGCCTGGGTACTTGGGCCTCCGGGACTGATTCTCTCTTGGTACACGGCCGCCGCGTACATCCCGGACATCCGTAACGGAATTCGCCTCGGCAGATCCCGCAACTGAAATCGGAGGTGCCAGGCGTGCGACTGGCACGACAGAGCGGCTACCGTTGCCGTCATGGATGTTCCCGGCGACCTTCGCTATACCTCTGACCACGAATGGGTACGGGGCGCCGCCGACAATATCGTTCGGATCGGCATCACCGACTACGCCCAAGATGCGCTTGGGGACGTTGTCTTCGTCGAACTTCCGGATCTTGGCGTCGGACTCGCACAGGGAGCCATCTGCGGCGAGATCGAGAGCACAAAGTCCGTTTCAGAGGTCTATTCGCCCCTCGAGGGAGCCGTAGCTACCGTGAATCAGGCCGTGATCGATGACCCGTCACTCATCAACACCGACCCATACGGAGAGGGCTGGATTCTCGAGATGAGAATCAGCGACCTCTCAGTTCTCAATGACCTGCTCTCAGCGGACGCATACCGCTCCTTGACCGAAGGTTGATAGTTGGTGTCGTACGTCTTCTGCAACCAATGCGGTCATCGGAACCCCCCCGAGAGCAACTTCTGTTCGAGTTGCGGTGCCCCGCT
>JBDQKN010000236.1:0-3155 GCA_040263235.1 Ilumatobacteraceae bacterium | reverse complement strand
GGTGGTGGAGGCCGGGGGGTTGCCTCATCTGATTGGACAATTCTCGCATCTATCGATTCCGCTCCTCTCGTCGATGTCGTGGCTGAGATGCTTGCGACCAGTGATAACAACACCGCGGAGATGCTGGTCAAGGAGATCGATCGTGCGACTGGGGGAATGGGCACGCGGCTCGGAGGGCTAGAAGCTGTCCGAGCGACTCTGTCCACCATCGGCGTTGACGTTGCCGATCTGGCACTCGTCGACGGCAGCGGCCTGGCGAACACGGCGCGTGCGCGCTGTGAGACACTCGTTTCGGCTCTCGACAGCGGGGGAGCAGCAGTGGTCGACGGACTTGCGGTCGCAGGGGTGAGTGGCACGTTGACGGAGGCGTTCGTTGGAACGCCGATGGAGGGCCGCCTCAGCGCCAAGACCGGCACCCTCGGCAACCCACCGTTCGATCGTGATCCTCCAGCCGTCAAGGCCCTGGCTGGCCGTTTTGTCACCGATGGTGGCGAACGGATCACCTTTGCCTTGGTGCTGAATCAGTACATGATCAACGATCAATCGAACTATCGCCCGATCTGGGATGCGCTTGCCACCGCATTGGCATCACATCCTGTTGGTCCGGGAATCGGAGTGCTCGGTCCATGACACACCGATTGCGCGCGACTCTGGTGGCTGCACTTGTGCCGACTCTCGTGTTGTCAGCTCTTTGGAATTGGGCTCGTGACAACAGCCGCTCCGTGCCCGTTGAGACCCTTCCAACTGCGGCAGAGACGGTCGAGGTTCCACGGCCCCTGACCCCAATTCTGTCGGTGCGCCGCGCCGCTGACGCCATGGCAGGAGCTGCTGAGCGGTATCACCGCTCAGATGCCCTGATCGAAGTTGGTGAACACATTGCCGATCAGGGGTGCCTTCTCCTGGCGGTCGACGGTGTCAGCCTTCTGGACCATCGGGCTGACGAAATGATGTCGGCAGGCGGCGCGGTGCCGTATTTGGTGGCGGCTGCGCTCGTCGATGCACTCGGACCAGATTTCGTGCAGCAGACCACGGTTCTCGGTACGTCAGTCGAAGGCGGAACTGTCGGCGATCTGTTCCTCCTCGGCGGAGGAGATCCATTCCTTGGCACGGATGAGCTTGCGGGAGGCCCTGAGGTTGGTGTGGCACGACTTGATGCTCTGGTCGATGCGCTGGCGGCCGCGGGAATCTCGTCGGTTCAGGGCGACATCGTCGGGGTCGACCAGCGGTACCCACTAGTCGATCGTGCCCCCGGGGCTGCCCCGAGCGCATCCGCTCTGATTGTCGATGGCGGGCGGATCCTTACTAGCCCTGTGAACCGAGGGTTGGACCCTGCACAGACAGCTGCTCGAACCTTCGATGAGTTGCTTCGTCGATCTGGTATCGATGTACTTGGCACCGTCCGAGTTGGAGCGCTTGAGCGCGATGCCGTGCCGTTGGCAGCCGTCGAGGGGCCGTCGATCGTCTCGCTGATGAATTCGGTCGACGGTTCAGATGCCGACGTGTGGGCCGTGGCGCCGTGGAACTGGGCCCTTGAGGTTGGACGCAATGCTTTGGCGATGGATTCGCTCGAAGATGGACTGCGCGCCACCTCCGAAGTGATCGCCGGCTGGGGTGTTCCTCGACCTCGTTTGGCATGGACCGATGACCCGACGGGCTCATCCGCCACGTGTTCCTCCGTCGAGGCTGCCATCGGGCTCCTGCGAGGTGCCGGAGTTGAATTGGATGAATCTCCGATCGATGCTGGAACGACCGGGATCGAAATTGACTTCAGCGACGGGTGGGTGCTCGCACAGGGGCAAACACGCTCGGGTGCCTCGGCCACCGCTATGGGTAACCGTCGAGTACTGCTCGAGGCCATTGCCGAAGTGGAAGGTCTGCTGAACGACGCTTCGACCATTCCCAACCCGATGGGCTTGGGGCCGCGCGGAGGTGGGCCGGCGTGACAGGAACCGTCATGCTGCCGATGTTTCCGTTGTCGGTTGTCTTACTTCCGGGCGGGGTGCTTCCGCTCCAGATATTCGAGGACCGCTATCGGCAACTGATGGCGGACCTCCTTGCTGGTGAGGGTGTTATGCAATTCGGTATTCCACCCATTCTCCGAGGCACAGAAGTTGGCGGCGGGGAGGTCAGAGCCGACGTTGCCTCGGTAGCACGGGTGATCGAACCGCGTGTGATGCCCGATGGGCGGTACACACTGTTGGCCGTTGCCGAATCGCGGGTTGAGGTCGTTAAATGGCTTCCAGACGATCCGTATCCGCAGGCCGAGGTGCGGCACTTTGGCGATCAACCGGGTGGGGGCGACATCGATCTGGAGAGCATCGCCCGGCGGGCTCTCCGACTGGCACGTCAGGCAGGCCTTGATGTTGCGAGTACCGATTCGCTCCCCGAAAACATCGGAGCAGCGTTGTTTGCACTCGGCGTCATGGCCCCCATCGCTGATCTTGACCGCCTTGCGATGCTTCGAACCACCGACGTAAGCGAGCGAGCCTCACTCTTGACCTCGGCTCTCGATGACCTCGAGGCCGTGCTGAAATTCAAGGAGTCGTGATAGGAATGACGTCATGAGTGGGACGGAACCGACATCCTCGCAGACACGGCGATCATCGGCGTCGGTGGATGACGTTGTCGACGGCGTCATCTCCTATGCCAAATCGCAGACAATTGGGCCCCTGAGAGGGGCTGGCCGCTGGGTGGCCTGGGGAGTTCTTGGAGCAGTGCTTATCGGTGTTGGCGGTGCGCTGACCCTCTTGGCTGTATTGAGACTGATCCAGACGGAATGGTCAGCAGTGGCCGATCCTGGATCGCGGCTGTCATGGCTCCCGTATCTGATTGTGTTTGTGGTGGGCTGTGCGTTTGTGGCGCTGACCCTTACCCGGATCAACCGTTCGCATCTGCTCGGTGGACGCTCCAAGGAGGAATCGCAGTGACTCGAGAATCGGCTGACAAAGACACCACAAAGGAAGATCTCAGGGGAACCCTGGCATCATTCCAATCAGGCTTGCGCGGCCAAGTCGAGGATCGTCGCCAGGCGCTCACGACGATTGCGACGGTGGCGGTGGTGACATTGCTGGTGCTCTCGTATTTCCTTGGGCGGCGAGGCGGCCGTCGTAGGAACACCGTGGTCGAGATCCGCAGAGTCTGAGCCGTCGTGTCCC
>JBDQKN010000235.1:0-3175 GCA_040263235.1 Ilumatobacteraceae bacterium | reverse complement strand
GGACCAGCGATGGCCCATGACGACGTAAACAAGCCTCCAGCAGTCGGAAGCCGCCGTTCGACGAGCACTCGACCCGTGGCAGCGATTTCAAGGGGCCGCGAGAGCACCGCTGGATCAACTAGGTCAAGGATCAGCGTCGATGCCGGAGGAATTTCCACCAGAGTCAATCCCGACACGTCGACCGGGCCGGCGGAACCGACCGCTCTCACCGTGACGGTCGTCGCGACATTGTCGATATTCATAATCACCAGAGCCTGCTCGAGCGGCAACGACGACCCAGCCGCCAGAAACCACGTGGTCGGCAGGAGCCCATCTGAGCGCACTGGCACACCAGCCGCCACGGAAGTGGCGCGAGTTCCGCCCCCGCCGACACGGGTAAGTGCCCGGTCTACCACGATCGAGCGTCCGGCCAGCGTGGAGAACACCGCTGAGTGAGGCCCCTCTGGTAGTCCGGCGATGGACCCAGCATCGATGACGACCACCTGTTCTGGAGGAACCGAAACCATTGCTGTCGCTGCGCCGACATCGAGCCCATCAACGAAGAACAGGCCCGTAACATCGACGGTCTCATCAGTGGGGTTGAAGACACTGAAACGCTCGGTCACCTCCGCCCCTTTGTCACCGTCAGCGAACCACCATTGGTCAGAGAGCGACGGCGATCCGAGCGAGATCGACCGGCCACCTCGAACGCCGTCATCTACCGCTAGGGCGCGACCAACAACCAGAGCGCCGCGTGCCGCATCGACGCTCACGCCAACCGAGGCATCTCCCCGTGCACCAGCACCAGGGGTATTCACATCGACGACGCGAACAGATCGTGGAGGGATGGGAAGCCCGGTGAATGCTGCCGGCCGTTGGGTTCCCTGAGCCGTGTGGAAGGCCACGTCGACCACCACTTGGTCTGCTGAAGGATTCGAGAGAACGACTTGGTCAGCAGCGGAATCCACCGTGTACCCCTCGGCGAGGAACCACGTCGAAGCCAACGATGTCGCACATGGTGTTGCCGACTGCCCAAGGCCGCCCTCTGCTGGGTAATAGGCGCGTTGTTCGACGAGCCCACCGCCCCCAAGAATCTCGACGGTGACGGCAACGAACGTTCCAGAGGCCTCAGCATCGACATCAACCTGCACCCTGCTGCCGGCGGCCAGATCAACTACCTGCTCCATGGCAGTCGCGCTGTCACTCAAGAAGGTGACCAGCGCTCGAGTGGACTCACTCGAAGGATTCGAGATGATAACTGCACCGCCCACATCAGGCTCACCCGTCGCCGGCACCCCAGGGCAATACCAGGTGCTCTCGAGTAGCTCGGTCCGCGGAACCTGGGGCACCCATGGTTCGGGGGCGAGGTCGAAGCCCGGAATGATCGGGTCCGACGCGGAGGATGCCACGCCGATGAGAGCCGCTATCGCTGCAACCAAGAGCACCAAGACCGGCTGGCGTCGAGTGAAGCGCTTAAGCCTCATGTCGCTGTGTCCTCGCTGTCGGAGCCGAGAGTCATCACCGGCTCATCGAGTGAGGCGGTTCCTCGTCGACGTCGTCGTGAAGCGCCTTGGGTGGCGCTTGGCCTCAACAGGGCGCCGCCGACGACCGACCAGATCGCCACCATGACGAGCATGACCGGGGTTCGAGTACCCGGTCGTACATGCTCCACCAGAACCTCTCCACCTACGTCGAGGTCAAACGCCGTGGTCAGCCCGAAACCAGCACGGGCCTTAAGTGGTCGGCCATCGACACTGGCCTGCCACGACCCGTCATAGGGGACTCCGAGGTGAAGTACGCCTGGTCCGGGGACCGAAACGAGCGTGGGGCCCCGATCGGCAACCACATCGACGAGGTCAATCGCGCCCCCACTGTCGTCGACAATGGTCGAGACCCCCGAGAGGTCAGCGAGAAGAAGGCTGCCTTCACCTGCCAGCGCCGACGCATCAGCGGCCGCCCCCTCAAGATACGCAGCAGGAGGTATCCACGAGCGGTTGACGAAGACCTCGATGGTCGGCGGAGATTGCACGGATCCAATATCGAGTTGAGAGGCCAGCACCTCGAGAAGCCCCTCGGGTGTTGGCAGTGGGTCCCTGATCGTGGAGTCGATGCCATCAGCAAGGGGAACAACCACATAGCGAATTCCTAGGGGCGCCAACAGGCGACCAATTCGCGATGTCGAGCCGAGCGCAAGGTGATCGAGCACCTCAGCGATCCGGTCGCCTGCCGGACCGGGATTCCGGGCGAAAGCGTCGGTGATGCCCATCGGTCCGGCGTCGGAGACAACGAAGCCAACGCCGTCGGAGTAGCGGGTGGCGGGAAGGGGCAGCACCCGTGGATCTCCGACCCACAGCACCCGATAGGAACCGAGGTCAGAGCGGGGCGGGAACTGTGAAGCGGCGACCTTGGCTATCGGATCGGTCGGCATTCCCCATTGACCATCGCCGATGGAAATCACGCCGGGAACCAAGCCGATGATGAGCCCCATCTGAGCCGCAAGAACCAGCGGCTGACGCCACGAGAAAACACGGGTCGCCACATCGCTGCCGAATCCACCGATGACCCCCGCTGCGGTAATTGAGATCCCGAGCACCGCGGGGACGAGCAACACCTCGCGCGTCGGGATGAGAGCGCCAGCTACGCCACGATCGGCAGCCACCACGAGGAACAGCGCAGGAACGGTCAAGAAGGCTCCGCGAACCGACCAGGTCAATCGCCAGGCGCGGGTGATCATCACAGCGGTGAGTACGACGAGGTACAAGCCAATCGATAGCCCGACCCAGCGACCATCGCCGAGAGACATCGACTCGAGCAGACCACGACCGGATACACCCTCGTACACAGAACCAGTCATGGCGGCCATCGACCAACCAGCGCTCCACGGGAACAACAGAATCCATGCACTCAGCACACATGGCACGGCAGCGGCGAACCAACCCGCAGTTCTCCATCCTGCTCCAACAGCAAGTGTTGCGAGGGCCATCGCAATGACCGCTCCGGCAGAGACGGCGACGACAACCGGGGCCAATGACGCCGAGACCGCAGAGATCAAGACAAGACCAGCAGCAAGGCGACGGCGTTCGTGAGGTTCAACCCTGATGAGGCCGTCAGGGAGATCCCCTTCGACCGTCGACGAATCAGCGGTGGCGATTCCGGCGAGGCGCCGTGTCAGATGAATGACCCATGGGAGCACGGC
>JBDQKN010000234.1:0-3181 GCA_040263235.1 Ilumatobacteraceae bacterium | reverse complement strand
GTGAGGTACTTCGTCGCTAGAAGCACGGCGGCGCTAACCACATGGACATCGTGGGTGACCAGTCCCTCGTCGTAGATGCGACACCGCTGATAGCCGGAATCCTCGGCAACCGCCGCCAGGCGCACGGTGTCCTGGAGCCGACCATCAGGAATCAAGTTCACGCCAAGCACGACCACGGCGATGACGCTAGTCAGCCTCCCGCCAACCAACAGCGATGACCTCGACGTGCCTCGCCAGTTCACGCCTGAGTGCGTCGGCCAGTTCTCGGGTGTCTGGATCAACTTCAGGGTTTGGAACTTTCGTGATGAGAACAACTCGGCGCGCTCTATCGGGCACGTTGCGTGCCCCACCGCGCTCATGAAGCAACACCGCCCCCGCTCGGGCGGGTGTCAAGCGTTCATAGGGCGAGCAACCCGCCAATGCTGCAACACGCATAGGGCGCTGACATTGGTCAGCAATCACGCGGCCAAGGGCATCGGCGCCGATCACCGACAACACCACCGTGGCAGTTTGGGGTATGACGGGCTCGTGAGGAGCGGGAGCCTTGAACGGACGGGTCCTAGCCCCATCGGCCTCGATGACCACGTAGTTGCTGAGGGTTGGATCTGCGAACCATTCGTCACAGCACTCTGGCGTCACACCAAGTGCTTTCGACCCTTGAACTTTCGATCGCACCATCACTGTGCCCGAATCAAGGGCGGCTCGGAGGGAGTCCTGGCTTGGAGCCTCGAGGACCGGGAAGCCCGCTGTCTGACGGGCACCCATTTTTGTAGTTGTTGTCAGGATCACTCGCCCGGGCAACTGTCGCCCAAGGGCAAGCACCGTGGTTGACTTTCCGCCGCCGCCGACCACGGCAATCTGTTCTCGTGGAGCAAGGCCGAGGCTCTCGCCAAGCTGCTCGAGTGTGACGGGTTGGTTCATCTGGGCCCCCTGGCGAAAATCGCCTCCACTACACCTCCCCCGATGGCGAGCGCCTTATCGGAGATCTCGCGCCATGAATTCTCGTCAGATCTCGGGTCAACATCTGCAATTTTCAGACCCGGAGTGACCCGTGTGGCAGGTGCGATTGCCCCGCGGAGCATTCCAGCGAATGGAGCGAATATCGGTGTCGTGGTTTCGTCGTTCTCGACCGTTCCGATGATCTGTGAAGCAGTCACCACCTCACCGATTGCTGTGTGCCACATGACAGTGCCCTCAATAGTTGCTCGAATGACCCGCTCAGTTCCACGGCCCTGAATCTCCCCGGGAGTACCGGTGTTCGGCTGAGCTCTCCCCGACCAGATGACGCGTCCCATCCGGTGGCCACGGTTGGTCTCGATCACTGCATGGCAATGAATGCCGGCCTCAAATCCAGGCCCCAGTCCCACAACGAACGGGGCATCGGATATCGACGTGTCGAGGGGAGTTTTTGCGAGGCGAGCGTCGACGACCACTTCGATATCGAGGACGTTCTTGAGGGGTTCAATCTCTGGGGAAATCACAACAGGTACGACGCCCCGATCGAGTATTTCGGCGACCGCAGACAGGTCGTCGGCACGTTGTGCCTCCATTCCCTCCACCTGCATCACGCCCATAGAAACGGCCGTCGAGAACGAAACGGTTCGCCTGATCGTCAACGGACGGTCAAGTTCGGTGACGACGACGGGAATACCGCATCGCCGAAGCCTCCAGATGACACCTGTTGCAATGTCGCCACCGCCGCGAACCACGCAGAAACGATTAGCGTCCACCGAGGGTCCTGAGCACTTCGGCCATGATGCTGATTGCAATTTCCACCGGCGTCTCGGCGCCGATATCAATGCCAATAGGTGTGCAAATCCGCTCGAGATCGCTCTCGGTGAGGCCGTCGTCAAGCAGCAACTGGCGTGTGGTTGCCCAACGGCGAGCACTACCCATCAGCCCGATGTAACCCGCCGAGGTAGCGAGCACTTCAGGCAAGATCCGTCGATCAAGTTCGACGTTACGCGTCACGAGAACTATCGCTGATCGAGAATCGATCTGGACCGACTCGATTGCTGTGGAGAGTGGCCCGGACAGAACTGTCACATCATCGTGAAATTCCGTGAGTTGATCGACACGGTCGTCCCATACAACTGCGTGCCACCCGCTCCACTGTGCGAGTTCCACCACTGACCGACCAACATGGCCGGCCCCAATCACGACCAGATTTGGCTCGTTCATATACGGCTCCACATAGACATCCATCTCTCCCCCACAGACTCCAGGATCACCGGCCGCAGGATCTACGAGACGGTAGGTGAGGAGCCTCGGTTTGCCATCGATGAGGGCTTCCAACGCAGCCTCAACTACGCGCGACTCCATCTCTCCACCACCGACAGTGCCTTGGCGTTGACCATTAGCGAAGACAACCATTGATGCGCCATGGCGACGCGGGGTGGAACGATCGGCCCGTACGACCGTCGCTAGGACTGCCCGTCGACCGGCAGCTACTTCGGTTGCGACAAGACTGAGATGCGTTACTGATCCCACAGTCGTCGTGCCTCCTCGGCCGTTCGCTCACGCGCCCGTTGGGCATCGAGTGTCAACACGACACGATCACGCATAAGCCATCTGCCCGCTGCCATTGTGTCTCGCACGTCATGCCCAGAACGCCACAGCAGGACCTGGTCGATGAGATTCTCTGCGCTGATGTCAGTCGGCAGACGGATATCGACAACTTGAAGGTCAGCAGACCAGCCAGCTTCGAGTCTGCCGATCTGGCTGAGGCCGAGGGCACGAGCGCCACCCTCGGTCGCCATGGCAAACACGGTTGATGAGGGCATGGTTGCAGGATCGGTCAGGCGCGCCTTGTGCATCCAAAATGCCCCCCGCATCACCTCAAACATGTCATTGACATAGCCGTCCGTGCCAAGCCCAATAACCGTCCCCCTGCTGCTCAGTTCTGGGACTGGGGCAAATCCACCCCCTACCTCGCAATTTGAGAGTGGCATATGGCTGACACGGACGCCGCTCGACACGAGAATGTCCTGATCGACGTCGCTCAACTGCACACATTGACTTGCTAGAAGTTCTGGACCGGCAATTCCGAGCCGCCGCACATCAGGTGAGGAGACCTTTGAGGTCTACCATCGGCTCGGAATTGCGGGTCCAGAACTTCTAGCAAGTCAATGTGTGCAGTTGAGCGACGTCGATCAGGACATTCTCGTGTCGAGCGGCGTCC
>JBDQKN010000233.1:0-3204 GCA_040263235.1 Ilumatobacteraceae bacterium | reverse complement strand
GGCCAGGCGCGTGGGGTCGCTGCGCGTGATCGCGCGCGCCTGGCCATCGAGTGGCTCGACGGTCACACGACGGTCTACACCCCGAGCGAGCTGCGCCGGCTGTGCCCTTGCGCCCAGTGCGTGAACGAGGTCACCGGCGTTGAGAGCGTCGAACATCTCAACATGGTCGGGAGCCGTCCAATGGGTGGCGACACCGATTGTTCCCACTGCTCCCACCGCGAGTAACGCAAGCGTCAGCCCGTCGTCGCCGCTATACACCTCGAAGGATGAAGGTGCGGCCGAAATCAGTTGAGCTGTCTCGGCCGGGCTCCCTGCAGCATCTTTGAGGCCGACGATGTTCGGCACCTCGGTGGCGAGACGGACGAGCACGTCGGACGAAACTTTGCGTCCGGTGCGAATCGGTATGTCGTAGATGATCTGCGGCAGGTTCACGGCCTCGGCGATGGCTCGGAAGTGAGCCTCAATACCAGCCTGTGACGGGCGGCTGTAATACGGACAAAGGGTCAGGATGCCGTGGACACCTAGAGCCGCCGCCCTCTGCGAAAGTTCGATCGAGTGAACCGTGTCGCTACCGACCGTGCCAGCAAGTACCGGAACGTCGACGGCTTCGAGAACGGCGGCGAACATCGACAACTTCTCGTCATCGCTGAGCGTTGGCGATTCGCCCGTGGTGCCACAGACCACGAAGCCCTCGTTGCCCTCAGCTACCAGATGGCGGGCGAGGCGTTGGGCCTCGTCGAGGTCAAGTTCGCCCTCATCATCGAATGGAGTGACGAGGGCGGTGAGGATCCTCCCGAAGCGGGGTGTTGCGCTATTCATGCATTGCCGAGACTAGTCAGCACCCCGCCTCAATTGACTGGTGTCAGGACTCAGCGCCGTCGAGTTCAAACTTGATGTACTCGCTCCCGGTGTCCTCCCAGTCCTCGAACTGGATCACATTCATCTCCTCAAACCGGTGACGAAGCCACGAGTCGTTACGGTCAAGCAATCCGAGCTTCTTGCAGTTGGGAACGATCTTCGAGAACAGCATCTGCTGGAAGACATCTCGGGTCGGATCACGCAACACAAGCGGCACCACATCTTTGGGGTTGACCCCATGACGCTCCCAGACTTCCTGCGACAGGAATCGATCGCGCATTCGAATAGCTGCCTCGAAGGCGAACTCCTGCCGATCCTTCATCTCGGCGTCGGACATGCCTTCGTAGACCTCCTTCAGGGACAGCACGCCGAATGCAACGTGACGGGCTTCATCGCTCATGACGTAGCGCAGCAGTTGCTTCAGCAGCGGCTCTTCGGTCATCTGGTGCATGAATCCAAACGCTGCAAGGGCGAGGCCCTCGACCATGATCTGCATACCGAGATAGGTCATATCCCAGCGGGAGTCTTCGATGATGTCGTCGAGAAGCATCCGCAGATGGGCATTCACCTGAAACCCGCCGTCGAGCTTCTCGTCGAGGTACCGAGCAAAAACCTCCACATGACGGGCCTCGTCGACTACTTGGGTCGCCGCGTAGAGCTTTGCGTCGTACCACGGCACCGTCTCGGTGATCTTTGCTGTACACAGCAACGCTCCCTGCTCACCGTGAAGGAACTGCGAGAGCGTCCAGCGCCGCTGGTCGATACCGAACTCGAGCCATTCCTTGTCGCCCCACTTCTCAACAACGGTGCCGGCGTAGTGATCCGGGCTCAGACCGGCCGCAAACGCCGCTTGGTCCGCAGTCACCACCTCGTCGAGTTCGACTTCGGTATCCCAGGGGAGATCGGTGGTTGCATTCCATTGCCCAGTCTTCGCCTTCTCGTAGAGCTTGCGCAACTGGGGGCGAGCAAGGCTGTAATCCCACGTGAAGATCGTGTCGGCATTGTTGCGAACGATGTGTTCGACCTCATCGACGTCGACATTCGACACGGAGAGAATCGCCTCGATGTCATCGATTTCGTCGCGCCCGATGATCTCGGCGTTTGAGGCGTGGGACTCGGTTGTGCTCATGTGGAACTCCTGTTCAAGGTGGCGGGCTGGTTGTGGTCAGGGCTGGCTACGGCTGCCAACACGGGGGTGATGAAGCGGCGTGTATCCGCCTCGTCGGCAAGATCAATCTCCGCGCTCGGAGCGAGGAAATACGAAATGGTGAGTCGAGCGAGAAGATCGATCACTCGAGATGCATCGGCCGGGCAGAGAAAAGGTGCCGCCAGAGGTATCAGAGTCACCGATGCCATCCTGATGATGCGCGGCAAACCAGCGACGGTGAGCTGCCCGAGTGCCTCGCCGGGTTCGCTGGCGAGCATCGCAGCGAGGTGGGCGTCATCTCGAAGGCACCGAGTGGCCGTCATGACGCTGCGCACCATGAGTTCCTCGAGGGAAGCACTGGTGGCAACCTCGTCTCTCAGTTCAGTGAAAAACGACTCGAGTTCTCTGACCCTCAACGCCTCGAACAGCACCTCCTTGCCACCTGGAAAGAGCCGATAAATGGTTGCCCGCGAGACCTCGGCGGACCTCGCTATGTCATCGATTGTGACTCGGGCAAATCCCCATCTTGAACTGCACTCCAACGCCGCATCCAGGACACGCTGCTCCAACGCAGACAATGAACCTCGGGTGTCATTCGTCACAGATGAGACAATAAGACACGAAACGTCTCATCGTCAAGGGGCTTTGGGTCCACGTTGAGGAACCGTCTCCCCTCAACAGGGCGTTGGCCCCGACCCTCCATGACATCCTTCGCAGGCCTTGCTGACCGCCAGCTAGTTGACTACCGAGCACGCGAGGCTCCGATTGATGCACTGGCGAACCTCGCGCTCGAGTTTGTCGGGATCCCATCCGTTCCAGAAGTCTGCGTGTGCGGTGAGGATGTCGCCACTCGACAGCGACAGTCCAGCCGGGTTGAGACTCGGAAACTCAACCGCCAGATGTAACTGGGGTATCGGAACATCGAAACCATCCGGACACAAACCAGCCGAACTATAAGCAACGTGAAGTTCGCCCGGAATCGCAGCGAGAAGGCGTCCGTTCCAGCAATCAGGAAACATCACATTCAAGCGAAGGGTGCCTGATGTCGAACAGTCCATCGGTCGAATCGACCGATCGAGCGACGGACCACATGACCATGACACGATCTCGAGGGGTTGCGGCTCTAAAGCTGAAGAGTTGCCCGCCACCATCATCAGTCCAGGTGGAAAGGATTCAACTGATTCGGGATCGATGTCCGG
>JBDQKN010000232.1:0-3223 GCA_040263235.1 Ilumatobacteraceae bacterium | reverse complement strand
TGTGGGCGTTCGGATGATGTGAGAGGCCGCTCAGCGACAAAGGTCTGCTGGAAGCCGATCGGTTCGATGAGCCGGATTGAGCGGAAACCGGCCGCGTTCAACCACTCAGAGAAGTCTCGGTGGGTGAACGTGAAGCCGCGCTCAGTGCTAGCCATCATGGTTGTTCCCATGATGACGGCATGCGGATTTGCCTTGCGCTCCATGTCGGGGAAATAGTCGGCGAGTAGCAGTCGCCCACCTGGCCGCAATGCCTTGAAGGCACGCTCAATGAGGTGTTTGGCTCCGTCAGCACCCTCAGTCCGACACACGTGCCCTAGGACGACGATGTCATACGCATCATCTTCGATCTGAACCGTGTGGAAGTCGCCCGACCGGAACTCACATCGGTCGACGACCCCGTGTTCAGCCGCCTTTCGTCGAGCTACATCGATAACGCCATCAAAGTCGTTTACGACCGCTGAACCCTGGGGGCACGCGTTCAGAATTGCGATCGACCATGGTGCGCCTCCGGCACCGAGGTCGAGCACCCGGGTCTCGGGCCGTGCCGAGTAGCGGACCTTGAAATCGGCTCGAGTCGCACATCGGAACATCGTGGTGAAAGTGCCCTCGACAAGCGGGACGTAGAACGATGCCGGATCGTTCTCAATCGGCGTTGCCGGTCGCCCATTGCGAACCGTTTCAGCGAGACGTGTCCAATTCTCATGAGGGCCGGGGGCAACCGGTATCAACGAGGCCATCGATGCCGGTCCGTCGGTCACCAGATACCGCTTTGCAGTGTCGTTCAGCTCGTAGATATCGCGGTATTGGTCGAGTAGTCCCTCGGCGACAACCCCATCGAGTAGTGACCGGAGGTGATCGATTGAGACATCGAGTTCGCCTGCCAGCTCCTCGACTGTTGTGGGGCCAGTCCGTTGAAGACCATCGAACACTCCGAGCTCGAGAGCCGCAAGGAGGATGTAGTAGCGGCCCAACCCCTCGATTGCCGCCCATACCGGCGCCGCTGCAGGTGGTTTGTAGTCGGTCCACGGGCGCCCGATGTGGGCCATGGTGTGCGACTTCTTCAGCTCTGGATATGGCGGATCGCGTGGTTCGAACATCGTTCTAGCGGGTCCTCATACGGGGGCAGTGGGTTCGTAGATCGAGCAGTGAATCGGTGAAGTTCACGGCGTAAGAATGATCTTTCCGAAGAAATCGCTCGACAGCATCTTGTCTTGTGCCTGGGCTGCATCGGCGAGAGAGAAGGTCGAATCGATCACCACGTCGATTTCGCCCGTTGCGTAGCCGTTGCAGAACGACTCCCAAACCGGACCAAACTCCTCTGGCCGATATGGGTCGGAGCCCTTAATCGAAATGCCCGAGTGGAACAGATAGCCGAGTGACGGAATCACTGCCTCATCGCCCGATGAGTTACCACAGTTGACCAGCCGACCGTGCACGGCCAAGGCGAACAACGACGCCCCAAATAGTGCGGTTCCAACATGGTCGAAGACAAGGTCGACACCTCGGCCGGCCGTTACTTCTCGTGCCCAGCCGGCAACATCACCCGATCGGTTATTGAACACATGGTCAGCCCCGAGTTCGAGCGCCCGTTCGCACTTGTCATCACTACCGGCGGTTGCGAGAACGAGGGCCCCCGCTCGCTTCGCGAGTTGAATACCCGCTGTCGATACGCCCGATCCAGCGGCGTGGATCATGACAGACTCGCCCGAGGTGAGCCCCCCTACGTCGAACAAGGCGTGGGCAGCCGTCAAGAAGCACGTCGGGAATGTCGCGGCGTGCTCAATCGGCATCGAGTCGGGAACGGCGTACACATGAGATGCTGGCACCAGACATTTCTCGGCATATCCGCCAGCAACTGTGCCACCGATAATGCCGAGATCTCCGAAGAGGTCTCCCATTCCAGCGAGCTTGGAGTTCTCTGAAACGCCAGCCAACGATGGGTCGACCACCACCCGATCGCCAACAGCTACTCCTGTTACCTCAGTGCCAACAGCACTCACCGTGCCAGCCACATCCATGCCGGCAATGTGCGGGTACGTGAACCCAGGCATCTGAAACCAGCCGTTGCGCTGCACCACATCGAGCCGGTTGAGCGAGGTGGCGCCAACATCGACGATGACATCTGCAGGACCCGGTTCCGGGTCGGGTACGTCAACGTATTGAAGGACCTCCGGCCCACCAGGCTGGTTGTAGAGCATTGCCTTCATCTGATCCTCCTCAGGTGTGGTGATGGAAGCGGGCAGCGAACCGATGAACGGATAGTCACCCTCCTACTTCAAACCTCTCACGAACGGTCGAGCCAGTGCCGACGGAGGTCGGACACGAGTAGCGAACAACGCCATAGCGCCGATCGTGATCAGGAACGGCAGCGCTTGCAAGAACTCGCTATTGATCTGGTCGTAACCCAAGACCTGTAGCGAGAGCCTGAACGACAGCGCCCCGGCGAACAACACACACCCTGCGACGGTTCCTCGCAAGGTCCATCCACCAAAAATGACAGCGGCAATCGCAATGAACCCTCGGCCCGACACGATCCCAGTCTCAAACCGACCGATCTGCACGAAGATGAGAAACGCCCCTCCCACACCAGAGGTCAGTCCGGCGTACAGAATCGACTGGCGGCGACGTCGATTGACATGAATTCCCGAAACGTCGGCGGCTTGGGGATCCTCACCCGAGGCGCGGACCTCAAGCCCCCATCTCGTGCGGAAGACCAGCCACCACGAGATCGGAACGACTGCGTAGAGCAAGAGAAAAGGCCAGGGCTGTCCGAAGAGTGCCTTCCCGACGAGTGGAAGGTCGCTGAGTAATGGAACCTCCCACGTTGCCGCCTTCTGCGTCGTCGTATCGATCTGGCGGTCGAGAAATCCGACCAGCCCGACCGTCAGAATGTTGAGGGTCAATCCGACCACGAACTGATCAGCAGCAAGCCGATGACTCATTTCCGCCTGGACGAGAGCGATCGACATGCCGCCGAGTGCGCCTGCCACAAGCCCAGCAGCCGCGGAACCTGTCAGGTCGTACCCAATCGCACTTGTGAACGCTCCGGCGAGCAACATCCCTTCTACCGAGATGTTGATCGTTCCCGCCCGTTCTGCGATCCACTCCCCCGAGGCCGCAAACAACAGCAAGCCGCCGAAGAGGGCACCATTGATGTAGGTGGACTGACTCGAGAGGATGTCAAGGATGGCGTTGAAGAATCCCATCTAGGTGCTCCCCTTCG
>JBDQKN010000231.1:0-3225 GCA_040263235.1 Ilumatobacteraceae bacterium | reverse complement strand
TTGTGCTCGTCCACCTCATCGATGCCGGAAGTGGCTGGCTCTAGTCTTGGGCTCTTTGATCCACATGATGTTGGCGATATCGCGCGGGCCATCTCTTCGGGCTTGGGCAACGCTCGGCTTCGCAGCCAACTCCTCGCGGAGCAGGTCGGTGCCGCCAATCGCTGGACGATCGAGGCGGTGGGGGAAGCCGCAAAGAAGGCACTTGAGGCGACGAAACCGCGTTGGGCGGCCCCGAATCGCCTCCCTCCCGGCTCCGTCGCAATTGCCGCCCCGGGTCCGACCTCGATGTCTGCGATCGGGGGCTACACCACCGAGATCATGGAGGCTTGGCCGTCTGACCCGCGGCCGGTATGGCTCGACGATGTGTCGTGCAGCGCTGACCGGCACTTTGGCACTGGTACTGGGGGAGTGGTTGGCGTGGGGTCCCTTCATCGGCGCATACGGCTCCACGACGTCGAACACCTGATTGCTGTCCTTGGCTCATCGGAGTTCCATGCCGTTACGGCAGACCGAGTTCGAGCAGGAGGGGCACACCTGTGGATTCACGAGCCGACAATCCTCGGGGCTGTGTTGGGGCCCGCTTTTTGTGGCGGCGGTGAGCGTTGGTTCAGGGAGCGGGCTGATTCCTTTGGGCAGCCGTTGACCGCAGGGGATCCGATGGAAGCAGATGTCCTCCATGCGCGTGGCGTGACGTTTCTCGCCGAAATATTGGGTGCGGCCCGATCTCTGATCGTCTCAAGCGGCAAGGCCGCTCGTCGACTCCACGAAATTGCCGCAGTCGAGTTGCTACCACCGTTGCTCGTCCTACCGCATGCTTATCCGCACCGTTTGAGAGCAGACTTGTCCCCGGAGCGAATTGTCACATTCGGTTGGGTCGAACCCAGTAAGCAGATCGATCGGTTGATCCGTGCGCTCGCTGATCTCCCTGGTCGTCGACTTGACGTGATCGGTGGCGGCTCAGCACAGGTAGTGCAAGATCTAAGAGATCTGACTTCTGATCTTGGGTTGGACCAACGAGTGACTCTTCATGGCAGAGTCGACGACGAGTTGTTGGAGCGCCTGCTCGGCTCTGCCGGACTCGGAGTGCAACTTCGGAGGGATGACCTAGGGCAGAATTCCGGGGCGGTAGCAGAACTGATCTCGCGTGGCATTCCTGTGGTGACGGACTTGTCTGCCTACGAGGGTCAGGGTGGGGTGTTCTCGGTGAAGTCAGGACTGCCGGTGAGCGATCTTGCATCTACGATCGAAGATCTGCTCAGGCATGAGATTCTGCTTGCTGCGAGCGATGCTGCGATAGCAACTGCGGGCTCGTGGAGGCCGGCACATGTAGCGGTGGCACTTTCTGAATGGCTCGACCGTGTAGATCAACTCGATGTTGGGACGGTCGAGATAGCGGGCCCCCGATGACGCCAACGTCCCAACATCCTTTTGTGCGGATCGTCGTGCTGACCTTCGATGGAGGTGACATGACTCTCGACTGTCTTCGGTCGCTCATGGCCTTGGATTGGCCAGCCGATCGGCGAGAGATCGTGTTGGTCGATAACGGCTCGCTTGATGACGTTTCAGACCGGGTGCGAACCAGCTTCGATGATGTGACCGTGCTCGAACCACTTCAGAATCTCGGATTCGCAGGGGGATGCAATCACGGAATCCGACATGGCGTTGGCGGCACCATCGCAGAACAGGTCGATTTTGTTGCTCTCATCAATAATGACGCCACGGTTGATCCCCACTGGCTGCGGGCACTTGTTGAAGTGGCTGATACCGATGAGCGGATTGGCGGCGTGTCCTCGAAGATGTTGTTCGCTGAGCGATACGCACCCCTTGCTCTTGAGGTGCTCGATCCAATCGACGGCGGCAGACGTGACGAGATTGGAATCTGCATCAGTTCGTTGCGCCTGAACAACGTGCGTTGTGACGATCGCTTTCAATTCGACGAGGGCTTCCATGGCGAGGTGGCACCCGATCGCGCCCGAAACGAGGAGTTTGCTCGATGGTCCCGCGGAGCTGCGGTGTTGCGGGTGGCTGACCCGGGCGACGGGAGTCACGTGGTCTCGGTTCGCCTTAACGCGAAGCATCCGCTTCGAGTCCGGTTGAGCAGTGATGTTGAGGTGCTGGAGCGTGTCGTTGGTGAGGGCGGCGAGACTGAATACTGCGAGCTCTCGATCGAGCTCGGAGGTAACCGCGTCGACGTGATCAACAATGTCGGATCCGAGCTCTATCGCCTCGGGTTCGCGGGTGATCGTGGTTTCATGGCGCACGACGAGGGGCAGTTCGAGGTGAGCGAGGACGTGTTCGCGTGGTGCGGTGGTGCAACCCTGCTCCGGGCCCGCTACCTCGACGAAGTTGGTCTCTTTGATGAGCGGCTATTTCTCTACTACGAGGACACTGATCTTGCCTGGCGGGGGAGGCTGCAGGGGTGGCGCCACGTATACGCCCCAGGCGCCGTGGTCCGTCATCGCCACGCGCAGTCGAGTGGTGTTGGATCACCGGTCTTTCGTTTCCACACTGACCGAAATCGAATTCTGGTCGCGGCCCGCAACGCTCCAATGAGGGTGTTCGCCCTTGCTCTCGCCGCCGAGCTTCGTCACTGTGTTCGAGTCAATCTTGCGCTACTCGTGAAGCGCCCGCTGACGCTTCGGATGCCATCTCGAGCCGAACCGAAACATCGGCGCGATGTCATGTGGGGGATTCTGCGCGGGCTGCCCAGCGCAATGCGACACAGGTTCGCCGATCCAAGTCCGATAGGGCGAGCGGAGGTGCATCGAACGTGGGTGAGGGAAAAATGGTGACCCAGGGTGGTAGCCAGATATGAGGGTTGCCGTTTATAACCTCTATTGGGCAACCCTTGGTGGTGGCGAACAGGTGGCTGCTGCGATCGCCGAGCACCTCTTGGACCGAGGGCACGAAGTGACATTGCTTGGGCCGAACGAAGTTGACCCAGCAGTTGTCAGTGAGCGTCTGGGGCGGGACCTTGCCGCATGTGATTGGGTTCGAATCGTCGATGATGACGAGGCATCAGCCGCGAGCCTTAAATTCGATCTCTTCATCAATTGCACCTACATGTCGCGGGCTGTTCCTCGATCCAGGTGGTCGCTGTATTACGTGCATTTCCCTGGTGTTCCTCCAACCCGTCGCCGTCGCCTCATTTCTTCTGTTGCGGCCATCGGTCATCGGGGGCTCTCCATGGTCGATGATCTGCCTAACGCCCTCGCCGGGGTTCGC
>JBDQKN010000230.1:0-3227 GCA_040263235.1 Ilumatobacteraceae bacterium | reverse complement strand
CGTTACCGGTGGGAGAGGTTCCATCGAGCGCAGCGAGGTCTGTATGGAGATCAACGTAGAACGCGCCCGGAAGGTGCCCAGCCTGATGTTGTTTCCGTCCGTGGTCGTGGTCGAACAGGTCGAAGCGGACGTCGCAAATGACGAGGTTGGCATCAGAACGCGCGAGGCGAGCGGCGAGCTCGTCGACACCGATGAGGGCCATGTCGAAACGGTAGTGGCAACACTCGGTGAGTGATGACGACCCGTGGCAGAATCTCCCCTGTGGTAGTTGCACGCTCACTTCTCGATCTCGCCCGAGTTCCACGCGGTACATCGGTCGCAGATGGGTTGGAGTCGTGTGTGGTCACGGCCCAACTCGCTGAGGGCCACGGATACGAGCGGATCTGGTACGCGGAGCACCACAATCTCCCGACGGTTGCCTCCTCCGCGCCAGCGGTCCTGATCGCACATGTTGCTGCCCATACCGAGTCGATCACCCTTGGCGCGGGAGGAGTGATGTTGCCCAATCACGCTCCGCTGGTGATCGCGGAGCAATTTGGAACACTCGCCGTTCTTCATCCCGGGCGAATCGAACTTGGGGTCGGTCGAGCACCCGGAAGTGATCAGGTGACCACGCGGGCGATGCGTCGTGATCACCGGGCGGCGGACACCTTCGACGATGATGTCATTGAGTTGCGCGAACTGCTTGCCGGTACGTCCCGTTCTGATGGGGTAACGGCAATCCCGGGTGCGGGCACGAACGTGCCGATTCATATTCTCGGGTCGTCGCTCTATGGTGCTCATCTTGCAGCCAGGCTTGGGTTGCCTTACGCATTTGCCTCCCACTTTGCCCCGACAGCACTTCTCGAGGCTGTGCAGATCTACCGGCGCGAGTTCGTCGCGTCGGACCACCTAGAGCGACCACGTGTGATGGCGGCCGCAAACGTTATTTGTGCCGATGACTCCGATGATGCGCTGAGTCAGTTCCACGCGGCAGCGCGCGAGCGCGTTGCGCTGATCGTGCCGAAGGGTGTTGAGTACACCGATGACCAGGCCGACCAAGTCTTGGCCTCCCCTCAGGGACGCAACCTCCTTCAGATGATGCATTATTCGGCAGTGGGAACTCCCGCCGAAGTGGGTGCCTACCTCGAACAGTTCAGCGAGCACGCTGGAGTAGACGAACTCATCTTGGCCCATGCCGCGCCGCGCCTTGCCGACCGGATGCGTTCCATTGAATTGACGGCCTCCGTCGTGAGATCCGTAGCCGCCTAAGGCTCCACCCGGGCTAGGTTCTTATCTGTGGCCCCCCCTCCACGAATCACTCCTTCCGCGCGTCGTTGGATCCGGATATCGGTCGTTGCGTCTCTCGTGCTTGCTGCATGGATCGTGATCGACCAACTGGCGTTGTCGCCCACGACGATCAATGGATGCAGAATCGAACCTGGTGCGACGTGCACCTACGCCAACTTGGTCGAGCAGGATCTCACTGGTGTCGACATGTCAGATTCGGACATCTATAAGGGTCGCCTTACTGGAGCGAGTCTCGTCGGCGCCGACTTTTCGGAGTCGAGCATGACCCAAGCTCGACTCGACGGAGCAGATCTGTCGGGAGCGAATTTCTCTGGCGCCCAACTCTTCGGCACCAATCTCTCGGGCGCTACCGCGGTCGGAACGAACTTCGTCGGCGCAAACCTCAAATTCGCGGACTTCACGGGAGCCGACCTGACTGGGGCCGACCTCTCGGGGGCCGAGGATGAGGGCTTGAAACTCGACGGTGCCATCCTCGATGGCACGACCTTGCCGGACGGCTCTGTCTCGGCAGGATGAGCGATGCCGGCTGATGTGCGCTGTCTCGGCTGCGGCAGCGCTATTAGCATCGACGTAGATGGTGCCCCGCCTGGGGTCATCGCTCGGGGAGATCGATTCATGCACGAGGGCTGTGTCCTCGACTCCGCTGCTGTTTCCAAGCAGCGGGAGTTGGGAGTGCCCCCGTACCTGCTCAGAGGAGGACGACGAGATGAGTCTTGAGTTGACTGAGGAACGCCGAGCGGAACTGCGTGCCCGTTACCGAAGTGAACGCGATAAGCGACTTCGCGCCGATGGGAATGACCAGTACCTCGAACCCACGGGGAGGTTCGCTCACCTTCTTGGGGACCCCTACACCGAACCCGCATCGCGAGAGCCAGTGAACGATGAGGTGTCGGTGGCCATTATCGGGGCAGGCTTCTCGGGTCTCGTGACGGCCGCCCGTCTTGTGCAAGCTGGGGTACGCGATGTGAGACTCCTCGATGCTGCGGGCGATGTCGGTGGTGTCTGGTACTGGAATCGGTACCCAGGTGCAATGTGTGACACAGCGGCGATGATCTATCTGCCGCTGTTGGAGGAGACCGGAACGGTTCCTTCGGCGAAGTACGTTCCCGCCCACGAGATCTTCGCCCATGCCCGCAGGATTGCCGAGACCTTTGGGCTTTATGAACACTCGTTGCTGTCAACTGGAGTAACCGACGTTCGGTGGGACGCCGCGGTCTCGCGTTGGGTGGTGTCCACCGATCGCGGCGATGAGTTCCGTGCCCGATTTATCGCGACGGGAACCGGGCCGTTGCACCGGCCAAAACTCCCTGGTGTGCCAGGTCTCGAGGAGTTCACTGGCGATGTATTCCACACCAGCCGCTGGGATTACTCAGTCACGGGTGGATCGCCAGCAGGGCAACCGATGAGCGAACTGCATGACAAGCGAGTTGGCATCATCGGCACGGGTGCTACGGCGGTGCAGTGCATACCGCATCTTGGTCGGGACTCAGGAGAGTTGCTGGTCTTCCAGCGAACTCCGTCGTCGATCGATATCCGCAATAACCAGCCGATTGAACCGGGGTGGTTCTCGTCTCTTGAACCCGGTTGGCAACGCCGTTGGCTCCGTAATTTCACGATCCTGCAGACCGGCGGATTCGCCGATGAGGACCTCGTGATGGATGGTTGGACTGATATCTCCCAACGCATTCGTGATCGGGTTGTTGCGATGGTGCAAGCGGGTGAGCCGCTCGGCCCGGAGACCGCTCTTGCAGCCTATGAGGCGAGCGACGATGAGAAGATGGAGGAGATCCGCGCCAGAGTTGACTCCATCGTTGAGGATCGGGCGACGGCTGAGGCGTTGAAGCCGTGGTATCGCCAGTTGTGTAAGCGCCCGTGCTTCCATGATGAATACCTGCAAACCTTCAATCGAGCGACGGTCCATCTGGTCGACACCGATG
>JBDQKN010000229.1:0-3227 GCA_040263235.1 Ilumatobacteraceae bacterium | reverse complement strand
TCTCATCAGACTGACCGAGTGGACTTCCTGTGGGGGGTGTGCAGCAAAGTGGGGAGCGTCGCTCCTCGCTGGACTCGTCGCCGAGTTCCCGACGGCGGCTGACCCATCGCTCCTGATCGGGTTGGCGCCGTTTGATGACGCTGCCGTGTATCGGGTGAGCGATGACGTTGCTTTGGTGTCGACTACCGACTTCTTCCCACCGCTCGTCGACGACCCAAGCGATTTTGGTGCCATCGCTGCCGCAAATGCGTGTAGCGATATTTTCGCCATGGGCGGCCGTGTGGTGATGGCAATCAATGTGGCGGCATTCCCCGAGCATTTCCCACGGGAGGCGATTGCCGCGATTTTCGCCGCTGGAGCCGAAGTGGTGGCGGAGGCAGGAGGGTCGATCGCTGGCGGTCACACCATTCGCAATCCGGAGCCGATCTACGGCCTTGCGGTCCAAGGTGTTGTTCACCCCGACCGTGTCCTGCGCAAGTCAGGTGCGCGTCCCGGCGATGTGCTCATGCTGTCCAAGCCGATCGGCACCGGACTGGCATTGGCTGCTGGTTCTCCCGAGGCGCAGAGGGCGGCGATTGCAGGAATGAGGACCCTCAACAAGAATGCCTCGGAACGACTGGTGGCCGCTGGTGCAGATGTGCGAGCGGCGACGGACGTCACCGGATACGGCCTTGCCGGACATGGTTGGGAAATGGCCGAGCGTTCACAGGCGCGGGTGGTGATCAACTCCTCGACGCTCCGGGCCTATCCCGGTGCCGCCGAGATCGCTGCTGAGGGTGTGCGCACCGGTGGTGACCCGCGGAATCGCGAGTATCTCGATGGTCACTTCACCAGCAACGGTGATGCCGTCGCCGAGGCACTCTGCTTCGATCCTCAGACCTCAGGTGGGCTGCTGGCTGCTGTTTCGATTGACCTAGCCACTGACCTCGCGTCCGACGGGTGGTGGCATGTGGGCGAGGTGACCGGCGGAGACCCTGGCATCGTTCTCGCATGACCCGTCGCCAGCCTCTCACTGCGGACCTCGAACGGAGTCTTCGGGTTGGCGGTCGAGTGGTGGCGGGAATCGACGAGGTTGGCAAAGGGGCGTGGGCGGGACCGCTGGTCGTCGGAGTTGCGGTGCTGCCCGATGAGTTCGAGGGTGGCGACGCCCCGGGTGAAATCGCCGATTCGAAAGTGCTGAGTGAGCGAGCCCGAGAAGCTGCATTCGAGGTGCTGTCGCCATGGTGCCGAGCGTGGTCGACCGGATGGGCGAGTGCCGAGGAGTGTGACCGTCTCGGCATGGCAGAGGCGCAGCGGCTCGCCCTTCGCCGCTCCCTTGAAGCGCTTGGCATTCAGGTTGACGTGGCCGTCGTGGATGGGCGTTGGGATTTCGTCTCGCCCGAGATCTCGCAAGTAGAGATGCGGGTCAAGGCAGACCGTGACGTGTTAAGTGTTGCAGCAGCATCGATTTTGGCGAAAGTCACTCGAGATCGCCACATGAGAGCACTGGCTGGCTCACACCAGTACTGGGCGCTTGATACGAATAAGGGTTACCCATGTTTGAAACACCGGACGGGGCTCAACGCCTGGGGTCCGTCGGTGGAGCACCGCACCTCGTGGGCCTTCATGGACACCACCGTTCCGTGGACAGGGGCGCCTCGCCGTAGCCGGGAGGATGCAGCGCCGACCTTGTTCTAGGCGTGTGCAGCCTCGGGCCGTTGCACCAAGGTCAGCACTGACCGGATCACCAGTGCTGTGGCGAAGACCACCACGGTTGTGAGGGCCATGGTGGCGCCCGCTGCCGTTCGATGGTGATAGCTGATGATGAGGCCGGTGTAGGCAGATACTGAACCGATGACGACGGCCAGCATCATGATCGTCACCACGCGATGTGCGATGAGAGCCGCCGTCGCGGGTGGGGCGATGAGAAAGGCGAATACCAGAAGGCTTCCGACCGTTTCGAAGGAGACGACGATGCTGAGCGCCATCAGGATGAGCAGTGCGAGGTGTGTCAGTTGCGGGTGAAATCCCGACATCCGGGCTTGCACTTCGTCGAATGTCCCCATCACAAGTGCCCGATGCAGCACCGTTACTGCGCCCACCGAGACCACTGCGGCCACGGCAAGTTGGGTGATTCCTGCGTTGTCGACGGCGCTGATGGAGCCGAAGAGAAATCGGTTGAGGTCGCCGGCGCCGCCGGCTGACGACATGACGACGACGGCGAGGGCGAGGAAACCGACGAAGAGCACTCCGATCGAGGCGTCGTCGGGTAGTGGTGAGGCTGACCTGATGAGGTTGACACCGCCGACCATGGCGAGTGCGGCGATGACTGCGCCCAGCGTCGCGCTGGCGCCGAGGACCCAGGCAATAGCTATGCCTGGGAGCACGCCGTGTGCGAGTGCGTCGCCGAGAAATGAAAGTCCGCGCAGGATCGCCCATGTGCCGACCACCGAGGTGCAGACGACGGTGAGCGTTGCAGCGATTAGGGCATCGACGATGAACGGGTTGTCGATCACTGGTGTGATCCACCAGTTCCACGGGTCGAGAAGCCACTGCACCTTGGGCAGGTTAGGGGGTCAATGCCGAGGTGATGAGTTCGGCATTGTGCCGAATCATTGAGAGGTAGTTGCTGGCGTCCTCAACCCCGGAGGTGAGGCTTCCTGTGAGCAGCGGCACAACGATCACGCCGTCCAATCGGTCTGCGACTGCCTCAGCGTCAATGTCGCTGGTCTGAGCGTCAGCGAAGATGGCGGGTATTCCTAGTTCGGTGATGACGCTGGCCAAGTCGGCGAGGTCGGCCGGGTTGGCCTCGGCCATCGTCGAGGTGGAGGGGATCACCGTGCCGATGACTTCGAAGTCGTAGCGGTCGGCGAAGTAGGCGAGAGCGTCGTGGTTGGTGACGAGGAAACGGTTCGCATCGGGGATTGACGCCATGGCGGTCCGGATCTCAGCATCGAGGTCTCGTAGTTCGTCTGCGTAGGCCTCGGCGCAGCGCGAAAGCTCCTCCTCATCGCCTCCGGTGGCCACAGCAGCCTCAACGATGGCGGGTAGGGCACCGATAACACGGATGGGATCGAGCCAGATGTGTGGATCGGCACCGTCATGATCGTGGTCTGTGTCGTGGTCTGTGTCGTGGTCTGTGTCGTGGTCTGTGTCGTGGTCTGTGTCGTGGTCTGTGTCGTGGTCTGTGTCGTGGTCTGTGTCGTGGTCTATGTCGTGGTCTGTGTCGTGGTCTGTGTCGCCTGTCC
>JBDQKN010000228.1:0-3258 GCA_040263235.1 Ilumatobacteraceae bacterium | reverse complement strand
GGGAGTGCTACTGCGGCAAGTACAAGCGGGTGCGCTTCAAGGGAATCATCTGTGAGCGCTGTGGCGTTGAGGTGACCCGTTCGAAGGTCCGCCGCGACCGCATGGGCCACATCGAGTTGTCGGCCCCCGTTGTCCACATCTGGTATCTCCGCGGCACCCGCTCTTGGCTGGCCTACCTGCTTGCAGGTCTCGAGCCCCGCGAGGAGCTCAAGGCAAAACAGCTCGAGAAGGTCATCTACTTCGCGGCCAACCTCGTTACTTGGGTCGACGAGGACCGTCGTCACGAGGATCTCACCAGCCTCGAAGCCGAGTACCTCTCCGAGAAGGACGAACTGACCAAAGAGCTCGAACTCGAGATCGACCGGCGTTACAAGGAACTCGAGGCCGAGGCGGAGATTGCCGAGACCGAGGGTGTCGACACCAAGAAGCTTCGTCGTGATGCCGAGAAGGAGATCGAGGGAATCCGCGAGCGCTACGCCTCTGAGATCGACTTGGTTCAGCGGGCGTGGGACGAGTTCAAGAGCCTGCACTCACGCAAGATCATCGAAGACGAATTGTTGTGGCGTGAGCTCACCGATCGTTACGAGGACTACTTCGAGGGCGGTACCGGTGCTGATGCCATCAAGGCTCTCATCGATCGAATCGACTTCGATGAGGAGGAGATCAAGCTCCGAGAGGCGATCGACCCCAAGGACGGCCAGAAGCCGCTGAGCACTCAGCGCAAGCAGAAGGCCATCAAGCGCCTGAAGATCGTCGCGTCGTTCAACCGCCGAGTTGATCCGACCGATCGAACCACCACTCGCCTGAACGATCCCCGTGCGATGATTCTCGACGTCGTGCCGGTCATCCCGCCGGAGCTTCGCCCAATGGTGCAGCTTGACGGTGGTCGATTCGCCACGAGCGACCTCAACGACCTGTACCGCCGGGTCATCAACCGCAACAACCGTCTGAAGCGTCTTCTCGACCTCGGCGCACCTGAGATCATCGTGAACAACGAGAAGCGGATGCTCCAAGAGGCTGTTGACGCGTTGTTCGACAATGGCCGTCGTGGGCGTCCCGTGACCGGCCCTGGCAACCGTCCGTTGAAGTCTCTCTCCGACATGTTGAAGGGCAAGCAAGGCCGATTCAGGCAGAACCTGCTCGGTAAGCGAGTCGACTACTCGGGCCGTTCGGTCATCGTTGCAGGTCCGACGCTCAAGCTTCATCAGTGCGGTCTGCCAAAGCTGATGGCCCTCGAACTGTTCAAGCCGTTCATCATGAAGCGGCTCGTTGAACTCGACCTGGCTCAGAACATCAAGACCGCCAAGCGAATGGTTGAGCGCCGTCGTCCACAGGTATGGGACGTGCTCGAGGATGTCATCAAGGAGCACCCGGTGCTTCTGAACCGTGCGCCCACGCTGCACCGTCTCGGCATCCAGGCTTTCGAGCCGGTGCTGGTCGAGGGTAAGGCCCTGCAGATCCACCCGTTGGTCTGCACCGCCTTCAACGCCGACTTCGACGGTGACCAGATGGCTATTCACGTGCCGCTCTCCGCCGAGGCCCAGGCGGAGGCCCGAGTGCTGATGCTGAGCGCAAACAACATTTTGTCGCCGCAGTCCGGACGCCCAATTGTGACGCCCACCCAAGACATGGTGATCGGGGCGTTCTATCTCACCGAGCAGATTGAGGGAGAAGTCGGCGAAGGCCATGTGTTCCGTCATATCTGGGAGGCGATCAACGCCTACGACGGTGGTTCACTCGGTCTCCATGCAGAGATCCAGATGAGGCCGGTGAGCGGAGAGCGCTACACCTCGACGCTCGGTCGGGTGCTCTTTGAGGAGGCCCTTCCCGAGGATTACAGCGCTCGCTTCGGTCACATCGACTCGGTGCTGCGCAAGCGTGAGCTCGGGGTCATCGTTGAGGTGCTCTCTGACAACTACTCCAATGCAGTTGTTGCAGACACGCTCGACAAGATCAAGAACCTCTCGTACCGCTACGCCTCACAGTCAGGTCTGACCGTCTCGATCGATGACGTGCGAACCCCTGCTACGAAGAAAGCGATCCTCGAGGATCACGAAGCTCAGGCCGACAAGGTGGAGCAGCAGTTCAAGCGCGGCATCATCACCGATGGCGAGCGACGTCAGCAAGAGGTTCGCATTTGGACCGACGCGACCAACGCTGTCACACGTGACATGGAAGCCGAGTTCAAGGCCCAGCGGTTCAACCCCATCGACATGATGGTCGGCTCGGGCGCTCGAGGAAACATGACGCAGATGCGTCAGATCGCCGCCATGCGAGGACTCGTTGCGAACCCTCGTGGCGACATGATTCCCCGTCCGATCAAGTCGAACTTCCGTGAAGGGCTCGAAACGCTCGAGTACTTCATCGCCACTCCCGGTGCGCGAAAGGGACTGGTCGACACCGCTCTGCGTACCGCCGACTCGGGGTACCTGACCCGTCGACTAGTCGATGTAGCCCAGGAACTCATCGTTCGTGAGGACGATTGCGGCTCAACCTTGGGTGTCTGGATTGAGAATGTGCAGGCGGATACCGCCACAACTCGTTCTTACCTCGAGACCAAGTTGTTCGGCCGTGCCCTCCTCAGCGATGTTGAACTCTCGACGCCAATGGCCGATGGCCGCAAGGTTCTTGAGCGCAACACGATCGTCGGCGACGACGAGATGGCTGCGCTGCGTGACGACCCCTCTGTCGAGCGGGTTCGTGTTCGCTCGGTGGTCACCTGTGATGCCGAACTCGGCATTTGCGGCCTGTGCTACGGACGGTCACTCGCGACAGGCAAGCGAATCGAACTCGGCGAGGCAGTGGGTGTCATCGCTGCCCAGTCGATTGGCGAGCCCGGCACCCAGCTGACGATGCGTACCTTCCACACCGGTGGTGTGGCAGGTAAGGACATCGCCGGGGGTCTGCCACGAGTTGTCGAACTGTTCGAGTCACGGACGCCGAAGGGATCCGCGCGTCTGTCACCGGCCTCCGGTGTTGTTCGGATCGCAGAAGATGAGGGCAAGGGTATTCCGATCACCGTCGTCGATGACGCCGGCGAAGAGTTCCCGATCGTGCTTCCCCTCGGTGCCCGTCCACTGCCTGAGGTGGTTGACGGAGGCGAGATTCGCGCCGGCGACCCAATCACCGACGGCCCCTTCGATCCCAAGGAACTCATGGAGATCAAGGGCATCCGCGAGACGCAGATGTATCTCGTTGAAGAGGTACAGCGCGTCTACCGCGATCAGGGTGTGTCGATTCACGACAAGCACATTGAGT
>JBDQKN010000227.1:0-3285 GCA_040263235.1 Ilumatobacteraceae bacterium | reverse complement strand
CTCAGTGGTAGGTGGTCGACGAGCAAACGGACTCGTCATCATTCAGTCTTCAACACCCTCCCACCCATTACTGATGGCTCTTGCTGCTGCTGACCCGGGTAGAGCTGGTGAGATCGAGACGACGCTGAGACAGGACCTTCAGTTGCCGCCGTTTGGCGGGTTGGCGATCGTTGAGGGCGCTGGGGCCGGAGAGTTCGTGGACTCTCTTCCAGCGACGGTTCGGGTTGGCGGCGATGCTGAACGGCGTCAGGTTCGGGCGGAGTCTGCTTCGATGTTGAGCGACGCCTTGAGTGAAGGTCGACGGCCGAGTCGAGGTCGGTTACGTGTCGCTGTTGAACCGGCTCGCTAAGAATCAGGGGTTTGCGCTGATGGCGAGGATGCGAAATCCCCCTCTGGACGCGCTTCGCTCGACCCGGTAGCCACGCGATTCAAGCCGTCGGTGTAACGAGTCGGCGCCGAGGTGCTTGCTGACCACCAAGATCATCCGGCCCCCTGGGGTAAGCCGTTTGAGCCAGTCATGGAGGAGGGCCTCCATCGCTGGCTTTCCAATTCGGATGGGTGGGTTTGACCAGATCTCATCGAACCGAAGGTCGTCAGGAATCGACTCCGGATCGGAGACCGTGATTGTCAGACCGAGATCCTCGGCATTCGTTGCTGTCAACTGTCTTGCTCGCTCATTGATATCGATGGCCCACACTTCTGCTTGCGGGGATCGAAGGCCGAGCCAGAGCGCTATCGGCCCAGCGCCACAGCCAAGGTCGCAGAGCCGCCCTGTCTGCTGTGGTGACATCCCGCATCGCAGAAGCAGTCCCGTGCCGTTGTCCAGCCGGCCGTGGCTGAATACTCCGGTGTCGGTGCGATAGGTGAACGGAACATCAGGCACGTTCACCTCGACCCGTATCGGGTCGCTTGCCGAGGTTGGTTGGGGGTCGAAGTAGTGCGACACGTCGGGGGTAGCCTGCCACGTATGGCCCACGAGATCCGCACATTCGGCGATCCGGTCCTCAAGTCGGAAGCCGCAGCGGTGACCGACATCGACGGCCGGGTAGTTCGGCTCGTCGACGAGATGTTCGACACTCTCGATAAGAGCAATGGCGGAATTGCCCTCGCCGCACCCCAGATCGGCATTCAGAAGCAAATCTTCGTCTGGGACCTAGAGGATGGTCGGCACGTGGTGCTGAACCCCGAGATCGTGGAATCAGATGGCGAGTGGGTCTATGACGAAGGATGCCTGTCGATACCTGGCCTGTACGTCGAAATCGTTCGTCCGAAGCGGGTGCTCCTTCGTGGACTCGACCTCGAGGGCAATGTCGTCGAGCGTGAGGCAGACGAACTTGAAGCTCGGATGTATCAACACGAACTCGAACACCTTCATGGGGTGCTCATGTTCGACCGAATGACGTCGGAACAACGACGAGAGGCCCTAGCCGACTACCGGCGCATCTCGTCGGAGGCCTCTGCTCCGACACCACGACGACGCCTTCGTTTACGGTGACTCGTCCCTCGCTGGTCTTCCTCGGGTCGCCCCAGGTAGCGGCCGATGTACTCGGTGCGCTTGTCGAAGCTGGTCATGACGTCCGATTGGTCATCACCGGGAGCGAACGTCGACGCGGCCGGGGTTCAGCGACCTCACCCACTCCCGTTGGCGCCATTGCCGCCCGCTACGGACTCCCGGTCTCTCACGAGGTCGGTGATGCCGTGGGAAGCGGTGCAGAGTTGGGGATCATCGTTGCCTTCGGGCGAATCATCCCAGCCTGGGTTCTTGACCAGATACACATGGTGAACCTGCACTTCTCGCTGTTGCCCCGGTGGAGGGGAGCTGCGCCAGTCGAGCGAGCGATACTCGCCGGCGATGCCGAGACGGGGGTGTGCCTGATGGAGGTCGTCCCTGAGCTCGACGCCGGTGGGGTCTACTCCTCCGCGAAGCTCAGCCTTGAGGGCCTCGATGCGACTGCAGCGACCAACACGCTTGGGAAGCTTGGGATCGACCTCCTGCTCGCTGGGCTCGATCATGGGCTCGGTAGCGCCTCCCCCCAGATCGGTGACCCGGTTTACGCCCAAAAAATCACCTCAGACGATCTCCGGCTCAATTGGTCGCTCTCGGCCGAGGAACTCGCTCGCGTAGTCAGAACTACTGGAGCTTGGACAACGTGGCGAGGCGAGCGGATGAGAATTGTCGAGGCTGAGATCGTTGATGGTCGGCTGACTCCGACAGTCGTTCAGCCGGCTGGGCGCCAGCGAATGGCGGCCGATTCATGGTGGCGAGGGGTTCGTCCGGAGGAAGGGGAGTGGTTCGAGTGACTGAGACCCAAGCAGCACGGCGGTTGGCTCTCGATCTGCTTCGACGCATCGAAGACGATGGCGCTTATGCGAACCTGGCTGTTCCAGCGGCTCTCAGTCGGAGCGAACTCAGTCCGTCCGATCGGGCAATGGTGACCGACCTTGTCTATGGGACAACTCGCCTCAGACGGGCCTGTGACGGCCTCTACGGCAGGCATGTTGTGAGCGAACCAGACCCTGCCACACGACGGTTGCTTCGACTAGGCACGTATCAGTGGGGATGGGGGAGAGTCCCCGCCCATGCTGCTGTCTCTGAGACGGTGGGGTTAGCGCCAAAGCGGGTCCGCGGATTCGTGAATGCGGTGTTGCGCCGGACAGTTGAGGGGCCTATGCCGAGCGAGGCGCGATGGGCCTCACCTGCCGCAGCGCTCAGTTACCCCGATTGGATTCACGACCGCCTCATTGCAGACCTGGGGCCAGATGATGCGACTGCGGCCATGGAGCGAATGAACCGTCCTCCAGCGGTGACTGTGCGCGCTGACGGATATGTCCAGGATCTGGCCTCGACATGGGTTGCTGATTCAGTCGATGCGCAGCCCAGTGAGGTCGTAGTGGACATGTGTGCGGCTCCAGGAGGTAAGGCCACGGCCATTGCTTCGTCCGGCGCAACGGTCGTAGCGGCGGATCTTCGTGAGTCACGCGTCGGGCTCATTGCCTCAAACGTCAAGCGCCTTGCGTCGCCCGGGACCGTTCTGCCAGTGGTGGCTGATGGCCGCCGACCTCCGTTGGCGCCCGCCTCGGTCGACGCCGTGCTCATCGACGCCCCATGTTCGGGGCTCGGCGCGCTTCGGCGTCGTCCCGATGCGCGTTGGCGCATCGCTGAGCATGACTTGGAAGGGCTCTCTCGGATACAGCAACGACTGCTTGACGAGGGAGCGACCTTGGTCAGGCCCGGTGGGCGACTGATATTCAGCGTATGCACGCTGACTGCAGCTGAATCGATTG
>JBDQKN010000226.1:0-3290 GCA_040263235.1 Ilumatobacteraceae bacterium | reverse complement strand
GGTAGCAAGTCGTCCGCTCACCGGAACAACAGCGCATGCCTCGGCACCGTCGGCCAACACCACGAGTGTTTTGAAAACCCGATCTGGATCGATGCCGAGAATTTCTGCTGCCTCGACTCCAAAGTCAGACCGTGCGTCGCTGTGTTCGTACTCAAGCACTCGGTGCATGATCCCGAGGGATTCGAGGCGTCGCACCGCAGGAGTCACCCACCCATCATCGTCCATGCAGCCGACTAGGTTCGTGACGTGCGCATCGGGACCGACCCTTCCACCGACCCCGCCGACTACGCCTACCGGCATCGTCTTCGCGTCAGGTTCTCCGAGACCGACGCGATGGGCATTGTGCACCACAGCCGTTATCTGCCCTACCTTGAAGAGGCCCGAGTCGAGTTCCTCCGTCACATCGGCCACCCCTATCACGAGATTCGGGATACCGGAATCGATATGGCTGTGCTCGAAGCACACGTTCGGTATCGCCAACCGCTCGTATTCGACGATCTCGTCGATGTCCACGTCGCTATGGGCGAGGTCACTCGGGCGACATTCCAGATGACCTACTTGCTCACCGTCGACGACGAGATCCGCTCAACAGCGGTGACCGCTCACGGAGCACTGACGACAAGCGGACGACCCACCCGCTTACCCGACTGGTTCCGCGGTTTCGCCTCAGGGTCTGAAGCCACCTAGCGTCAGGGTGTGCGATCACCCAAGGACTTCTTCAAGCCTCTCGCCGTTGGCGCCCCCGAACCCCTTCGGGAGGTCCCGTTCCGGCCGAGTCGGATGCTTCACTTCTTCCCGCCCAATAACGACAAGGTTCGTTCCAAGATCCCAGCGATGGTGGGATCAGTCGACGTCCTCGTCGCCAACTTGGAAGACGGCGTCCCAATGGCCGATAAGGAAGCGGCTCGAGCAGGACTCGTTGAACTTGCCAGGACGGTCGACTTCGGCGCCACCCAGTTGTGGACCCGGGTCAACAGCCTCGACTCGCCATGGTGCCTTGACGACATGACTGCTGCCGTGCTTGAAGCCGGTCATGCCATTGATGTCATCATCCTGCCAAAGGTAGAAGGCCCCGAGGACATCCATTGGGCCGACCGACTCCTCGCCCAACTCGAGGCAAAGGCCGGTCTGGCGAGGCCCATTCTGATCCATGCCATTCTCGAGACCGCTCGGGGTGTCGCCAACGTCGAGGAGATCTGTCTCGCCTCTCCGAGGATGCAGGGCATCTCACTCGGGCCTGCCGACCTCGCTGCCAATCGGCGTATGAAGACAACGAGGGTCGGCGGTGGGCATCCCGACTATCTCGTTCGCGCCGATCCCGACCCAGCCAATCCAGATGCACCACGCCAACACTTCCAACAGGATCTCTGGCACTACACCCTCGCCCGTATGGTCGATGCCTGCGTAACAGCAGGCATCCTCCCGTATTACGGCCCATTCGGCGACATTCGCGACCTGACCGCCTGCGGCGACCAGTTCCGAAATGCCTATCTGCTCGGTTGTGTGGGGGCCTGGACGCTGCACCCCGATCAGATCGCCGTTGCCAAGGAGGTGTTCTCGCCCTCGATGGCAGAAGTCACGCATGCCCGACGAGTCATCGATGCAATGGGTGACGGCACTGGGGCGATCATGCTTGACGGCAAGATGGAAGACGATGCCTCGGTGAAGCAATGCCATGTGGTCGTAACCCTCGCCGAACAGTTGGCGGCATCAGACCCAGAACTCGCCGAGCGTTACGGGATCGAGATCTGAGATGGACGCGTCGCTGAAACCCCGCCGCTCCGTCCTCTACATGCCTGCCGCCAACGAGCGAGCTCTCGAAAAGGCGAAGACGATTCCGGCGGATGCCATCATCTTCGATCTTGAGGACGCAGTCGCCCCCGACGCCAAGGAGGCAGCGAGAGCAAATGCTGTCTCGTCAACGTCCTCGGGTGAGTACGGTCACCGTGAATTGACCATTCGATGCAACGGACTCGATACCGAGTGGGGAGCGGATGATCTCGCAGCTGCTGCCCGATCAGGAGCATCCGCCGTGGTGATTCCGAAGATCGCAACAACCGCACAACTCGATGAGGTGTCTCGTCGACTCGATGATGGTGGCGCCCCTGCCAACATGACGATCTGGGCAATGGTTGAAACGCCAACCGCAATCTTCGACATCCGTGCGATCGCCGGTCATCCCAGAGTCTCGGTACTCGTTATGGGCACCAACGACTTGGTGAAGGAACTGCGCTGCGCAACAGACCCGGACCGAACCGCACTCATCTCCCATCTCTCAAGCGCCGTCCTTGGAGCGCGAGAAGCCGGCAAGGTGATCATCGATGGCGTCTACAACGATGTTCGAGACCCTGATGGATTCCTAGTGGAGGCCCGGCAAGGCCAACTCCTCGGCTTCGACGGCAAGACCCTCATCCACCCCACGCAGGTCGAACCTGCCAACGAGGTATGGAGTCCTGACCCTGAGGCAGTCGAACACGCTCGCAGAGTGATCGCTGCATTCGACGAAGCCATGGTTGATGGCCGTGGCGTGGTCACGGTCGATGGGCGCATGATCGAGAACCTGCACGTCGACAACGCCCGCAGAGTGCTGGCGGTCGACGAGGCGATCCGCTCGATGTCCTGAAGTAGGAACGCCTTGTTCAGGCCGTAGGTGCTGGGTTGTTGTCGATCGCCCACCGCACTGAACGAACGATCATCTCGTAACCGGTGCAGCGGCAGAGGTTGCCCTCAAGCCCCTCGCGTATCTCGTCATCGGATATCTGGCCACCCGATTCTTCGATGAGTCCGGTTGCCGCCATCAGCATTCCTGGGGTGCAGTAGCCGCACTGCAACCCGTGACACTGCCGAAAGCCCTCCTGAACGGCGCTCCGCCCATCGAAGGGACCTGAGAGTCCCTCCACGGTGGTCACTTCACCACCGTCTGCCTGCACGGCGAGCAGCGTGCAACTCTTCACTGTCAGCCCGTCAAGCATGACGGTGCAGGCACCGCAGTTCGAGGTGTCACAACCCCCGTGTGTCCCTGTGAGTCGTTCGTTATCTCGCAGGTGATGCACGAGGAGAGTTCGAGGGTCAATCGAAGCCTCTGACCTTCGTCCATTCACCGTGATCGAGATATCAACATGCTGGGTCATGACCTGCCTCCATGCATCAGGGACCACACCCGTGCCGGCTTGACCGGATTCCTCAAGACACTCGCACGCAAGGTTGCGCCAGATGGTGTGACTGTTAATTCGTTGCAACCTGGGCTTCACAGGACTGCCCGTCTCGCAACGGTGTACGGCGACGATCTC
>JBDQKN010000225.1:0-3300 GCA_040263235.1 Ilumatobacteraceae bacterium | reverse complement strand
TTGGCGACCACGAAGAGGCCCACTACGAGAAACCCAAGAAGTGGGCCCGCCACCCACCACGGAAGTTGATCTGGGAGTAATTCCATGGCTGGATTGTGGTCGCCGCCGTCGGCCAACGCAAGGTTCCCGGCAATTGGGCTCCCCCGATAGCGTGAACCCGTGGCCGAGGACGGATCTGATGACGGTGCGCGACCCTACGGTGGAGGAGACTCCCCAGAGGGTGCAAAACGGGTTCGTATCCGGCACTTTGCACGGGCGAAGGAACAAGGGATCAAGATCACTGGTCTCACGAGTTACGACTTTCTGTCGGCGACGATCTTCGATCAGGCCGGTATCGACTTCCTGCTGGTCGGAGACTCAGCGGGGAACACGGTTTTTGGCTATGACA
The DNA here is from genome assembly GCA_040263235.1 of Ilumatobacteraceae bacterium. Taxonomy (GTDB): domain Bacteria; phylum Actinomycetota; class Acidimicrobiia; order Acidimicrobiales; family Ilumatobacteraceae; genus Casp-actino5. The sequence goes on along the minus strand of JBDQKN010000225.1, from coordinate 2,912 downwards.
CCACGCTGCCAGTGACGATCGATGAGTTGATTCCGCTCACCCGTGCTGTTGCCCGGGCCGCTCATCGAGCGCTTGTGGTTGCCGACCTCCCGTTTGGCAGTTATGAGAATGGTCCGGAGGAAGCACTGCATACCGCCATCCGTTTCATGAAAGAGACCTCGGCGCACGCAGTGAAGCTTGAGGGCGGTGTTCGAAGCGCAAAGCAGATCAAACGGATCGTTCGGGCAGGCATCCCGGTGATGGGTCACGTGGGGTTCACGCCACAGAGTGAACACGGTCTCGGTGGCCACCTGATCCAAGGCCGAGGCGACGCCGCCGAAGGTCTCCTCGCTGACGCACGCGCCGTCGAGGAGGCCGGTGCGTTTGCCGTGGTGCTCGAGATGGTGCCCTCCGCAGTCGCAGCGAGGGTGACCGAAGCCGTTTCGATTCCAACGATCAGCGTCGGAGCTGGTCCCCACTGCGATGGGCAACTCCTTGTGTGGACCGATTGGGCCGGCCTGTCGACCGGTCGGATACCGAAGTTCGTCAAGCAGTACGCAGATCTAGCGGGAGTGCTCGGCAAAGCCGCAGAAGAATTCCGGCTCGATGTTGAATCAGGTACCTACCCCGGTCCGGAGCATCAGTACCCGGAGTGACCCTGCCGTCAGGGTTCGTATGCCAAATTCGGTGCCAGAAGTCGTTCGGTTGCCTCGACGGTGAGCCCTTTTCTCTGTGCGTAGTCGACGACCTGGTCGCGAAGTATTCGACCGACCCCGAAGTATCTGCTCCCGGGGTGGGCAAAGTAGAGCCCCGATACTGACGAACCGGGCCACATCGCCCAGGACTCAGTGAGCGAGAGACCAATAACGCCAGTTGCATCGAGGAGTCGGAAAATGGTCTCCTTCTCGGAGTGATCGGGCTGAGCGGGGTAGCCCGGGGCTGGTCTGATGCCGATGTATTCCTCGGCTATGAGTCGCTCGATTCGCTCGTCCTCGTCAGGGCTGTACCCCCAGAGATCACGGCGGACGGTGAGATGAAGGTATTCCGCTGCGGCTTCGGCAAGGCGATCAGCGAGCGCCTTGACCATGATGGACGAGTAGTCGTCCCCGGCATCCTCGAAGCCCTTGGCGATGGCATCTTCTGCTGCCCCTACGGTGACCGCGAAGGCCCCAATGTGATCGGTGACTCCTCGTCCCGGCGGAGATATCAGGTCGCCGATGGCGAGAGTTGACCGCACCCCGTCAGTGGTCCGTCCCAATTGCTGCCGAAGGCCATGGAGCGTGGCAATTCGATGTCCGTCATCATCGAGCACATTGATGTCGTCACCGTTTGATTCCGCTTTCCAGAAGCCGACGACCCCGCAGGGGGAGAGCCAGCGTTCCTGTTCCATCTGGTTCAGCATCATCTCCGCATCGGTCAACAACTGTGTGGCGGTCTTGCCAGCCTCATCATTTGTTGCGCGAGCATCCGCCCTCAGGCCCCACGTGGTGAAGAATGGCGACCAGTCGATGAAGGGTCGAAGTGTGGCCACATCGAGTTCGAGGCGGTGGGTGCCGGTGAAAGATGGCGCTCGAACTGTCTCTGGGGTGAACTCAAGCTTCAGGGCTGCTGCACGTGCGGCGGCGAGTGCGAGGCGATCACGGTCTGCTTCGGCCTGGTGGTATCGCTCGGTGACGCGGGCATAGTCCGCTCGCAGTTCGACCATGTACGCGTCCTGACCCTCGGCATCGAGGAGGGCGGAGATGACGCCTGATGCCCGACTTGCATCGGGGACATGCACGACGGGCACCTCGGGGAGCGCGGGAGCGATCCTGAGTGCGGTATGGAGCCGACTAGTAGTCGCACCCCCGATCAGGAGCGGCAGTGTCAGTCCGCGCCTGCGCATCTCCTCGGCCACTCGGACCATGTGATCAAGCGATGGGGTGATCAGACCAGATAGCCCGATGATGTCAACCTCGTGCTCGAGGGCTGCGTCGATGATGTCAGCGGTGGGCACCATGACGCCGAGATCGATGATCTCGTAATCGGCGCAACCAAGCACAACGCCGACGATGTTTTTCCCGATGTCGTGCACGTCGCCAGCAACTGTCGCGAGCAGGACCCGACGCGAGGAACGTGTCCGGTCCGCTTCGGGGTTCAGTGCCCGTGCCTCCTCGATATACGGAGTGAGATGGGCGACGGCTGCCTTCATCACCCGAGCCGACTTGACGACCTGAGGGAGAAACATCCTGCCTTCGCCGAACAGGTCGCCGACACGGTTCATTCCTGCCATCAGCGGTCCCTCGATCACATCAACCGGATGGTCGGCACCGAGTCGGATCTCCTCAACGTCGATAGTGATGTATTCGCTGATTCCGTTGACCAGGGCGTGGGTAATGCGCTCCTCCACTGGCAGATCACGCCATTCGTCCACTGCGGAGGCAAGGGCCCCTGCTCCCTCGCCCGAGAACGAGGCCGCGAATTCGAGGAGCCGGTCGGTGGCGTCAGGGCGACGGGCAAGGACAACGTCCTCGCATCGTTCACGCAGCTCGGGGTCGATGAGCTCGTGAACGGCCAACTGTTGCGCGTTGACGATGCCGATGCGCATTCCGGCTTTGATGGCGTGGACAAGGAACACCGAGTGCATTGCCTCGCGAACCGGATCATTCCCGCGGAACGAGAACGACAGGTTCGAGACGCCTCCAGAAACATTCGAACCCGGGAATCGCTCCATGAGTTCGATGGTGGCCGAGATGAAGTCGACGCCGTATCGGTCGTGCTCGGGAATCCCGGTCGCGAGGGCGAAGATGTTCGGGTCGAAGATGATGTCCGATGCGGACATGCCGACATTGTTGACGAGGATGTGGTGCGCCCGGCTACAGATGTCAATTCTTCGTTCGAGGGTGTCGGCTTGCCCCTGCTCGTCGAAGGCCATCACGATCACAGCAGCGCCG